>QMYF01000001.1 GCA_003662515.1 Candidatus Hecatellales archaeon
ACCTTAAACTTCTATTTTCCATTCTTTTAACCTACGCCGGCCTCCACATGGCTTTAAGCCTACGGTTTTCCCGGCGGGGAAACCTGTGTTTTGGGCCTAGCTGGCAGAGGAAGCTTACCGACCGTTGGGGCTCCAAGTTCGAATATAACGTTAGCCCGCTGCTAGCTCCTATGGGGGGAATGGCAGCCGGCCTAATTTCCGGAATGGTTGGAGTTGGAGGGGGAACGGTTACGGTTCCCGTTATGACTCTGGTTTTGGGGGTGCCCATCCACATAGCTGTAGCCACGGTTTCCCTAACCAACCTGGTTAATGCTGCTTCAGGGTTCAGCGGCCACCTACTCGCTGGAACCGTCAACCTTAGGGCAGCCTTAACCGTTGGGGTTGGAAGCTTGCTGGGAGCCCAGCTGGGCTCGAAGGTTTGCCGCCGGCTTGAGGCTGGGAAGCTTAGAAGGTTTATAGGGGTTGTTCTCGTGCTTTTGGCTTTGAGGATGATGCTTTCAGGGTGAAAGAGGCTTGGGTAGGGTTGAAATCCGCTTTCTCGGAGGGGTGGGGGAAATTGGAGGCAACAAAATTCTTGTCGAATGTGGTGGAGAGGCCATCCTGCTGGATTTCGGGGTTCCCTTCGCCAGGAAACGTATGTATTATTCGGAGCCCTTCCTCGCCCCCCGAAGCGGGGAAGACCTCCTAGAGTTCGGCCTCCTCCCCAGAATTGAAGGCCTCTACAGGTTTGATGAAGCTGCCCCCAAGGTGAACGCCGTCTTTATTTCCCATGCGCATTTAGACCATGCTGGCTATGTTTCCTTCCTCAAAAGGGAAATCCCTGTTTACTGCGGTGAAACCACAAGGCTGATTTTGGAGGCCCTAAGCGAAATTCGGGTTAAAAGCTTCGAATACGACTTTGAAGGGTTAAAGTTTAAGGTTTTCAGGACAGGCTCGAAGGTTAAGGTTGGATGCTTCCAGGTGGAGCCTGTCCACGTGGACCATTCTATTCCTGGAGCCTACGGCTTCATTGTTCACACGCCGGAGGGAAGCCTCGCCTACACCGGCGACTTCAGGCTTCACGGCGGAAGACCTGAACTCACCTGGGACTTCGTGGAAAAAGCTGCGGAAAGCCAGCCTGAAATCTTCATTGTTGAGGGGACAAACCTTGTGGACGGCGTGGTTCACTCGGAGCAGAGGCTTAGAGAAGACCTAGAAAGCCTGATTTCAAGGATTGAAGGGCTGGTTTTAACGGATTTCGCCGCCACGGACATAGACAGGTTCCACTCCTTTCTTTGGGTGGCTGAGAAGACGGGGAGAAGGCTGACCATAGGGCTGAGGCATGCCAGGCTTCTGGAGAAGCTTTCCAAGGACCGGAAGCTCAGGCTGCCTAAGCTTAGCGACGACAGGATAGCCGTCTACCGGAAGGCTAAGAAGCGCTACTTGGCTTGGGAGAGGGAGCTCATGGACCGGTATGAGACTGTTCCCGTTGAGGAGGCTGCTGGGAAGCCTGAGAAAACCCTTCTAGCCCTATCCTTCTACGGTTTCGGGGAGCTTTCAGGTTTAAGGCTTCCCCCGGGAAGCTGCTATATCCTGTCTTCCTCGGAGCCTATAGGGGAGGAAGCCGAAGTCGACTATTGGAGAATGTTGAACTGGCTGGAACATTACGGCCTGCCCAAATACCATATCCATGTTTCAGGCCACATTATGCCTATGCAGCTCCTCCAAGTTTTAGAGGAGGTTAAGCCTGGGAGGGTTTTCCCCATCCACTGTGAGAGGCCTATGCTGCTCCGCAGGTTTCTTGAGGGAAAATTCCAGGTGGAGCTTCCTCAGCCTGAAACTGTTTACAGGCTTTAGGTTTCCCTCCTAATTCTGGCCCCCCTACGGCTAGTCCTAGCCTTAAAAACAGTTCCCTCCACGTTTTTCTCCTCAAAAAATTCTAGGGCTGCCTTCCTGAGGTTTTCAGCCTGCTTCCTGCCTGAGGCTAGGGCGTAAACCGCCGGGCCGAAGCTGCTTAACCCTGAACCGTAGGCTCCCTGGTCAAGGAAAAGCTTCATAAGCCTGCTGGGAAGCCTCCCCGCCAGCCTAACCTCAATCTTCTTGAAGCCGACTTTCTGGATTAGGTTTAAGGCTTCCCCTACAGCCTCGATGTCGGCTTCAGCCAGGCCTGGCATAAGCTTCATAAGCACAATACGGGAAACCTTCTCCACTTCGCCTCTGGGAAGCGGACAGCTCTTCTGGAAGATTTCAGCTTCCCTGAAGCCGTGGGCTCCCTTAACCTTTGGGGGGACAGCCACCACCCAGAACCAGTCTTCCGGCGGATAGTATCTGGCCAAGACGGGGGGAGGAGGAGCCTTAGAGAAGCGGGAGGGAAGAAAGCTTTGCTTTTGACCTTTCGGGCCGAAGGTGTGGCCTCCATCTACAATAACTCCTCCAGCCTCAAAGGCTGCTACACCTATCCCCGAGGTTCCACCCCTACCCATAAGCTGGGCGAGAAATCTAACCGGCGCCTCAACCTGGAGGAAGCTTGCCAGGCTGGCAGCCACCCCTAAAGCCAGCTGGGTTCGCGAGCCCAACCCCACATGGCGGGGAACCCCCTGGGAAACCTTAATTTTCAAAGGCTGCCTAGCCGGATACTGCTTGAAAAATTTTAGGGCGAGCTCTCTTACTTCGGAGGCTTCAGCGTAAGGGCAGCCTTCCACCTGGAGGCCTTCAGAGGCGGGTTCAACGGTTATCTTCCAGCCTGGCGTTTCCAGGGCTACACCTACCCCACCATCTACCCTGCCCAAGCCTCCATGAAGGTCTATGAGGGTAAAGTGAAGCCTTGAGGGAGTTTCAACCTGAACCTTCAAAGGCTTCCCCTCTCTCCAAGCCTTTAACCAGGTTGACGAGCAGCCTCCGCTTGGCTAAGGCTTCACGGTAAGCCTTCTCCACCCTGGCCTTAAGCTCCTCAAAGGATTCTTCAGCCTCCTCCCCTACAAGCTTCTTAACCAGCGTGTAGGCAGCCTCACGAAACTTAGGTTTAAGCTCGCGAAGCCTGCCATCTTCCCTCAGGTAGGCTTTCCTGGGTTCAGCCACCACTTCCCCAACCACGTCAACTTTAACGTTAAGGCTTCTAATTTCCTTCAAGAGGGTTTCCACATGCTCTTCAGGGGCGAAAACTAGCAGGGAATCCACGGATACTCCAAGCGGGTCTACACCTTCCTCTTCGAGCAGCCTTAAAACCTTAGGGTTAATGAGCCTCCTGAAGGCTTCCCCATCAACAATCATTCCCACCTTGGCTTCCCGGCAGATGCTGACTGCGTCTCCCCGGATCCCCCCATTGGTGACATCGGTCATGCAGTGGATGAGCTTGTGGAGGCCTTTGTCGAGGAGGTGCTGGCAAACCTCTAGGAAGCGGACGTTTAAGGTCTCCTTTAGGGCTTCAGGTTTCCCGCTGTAGATGGCTGTGGTGGCGACGGTTCCCCCTCCGGCACCCTCCGTCATCAGGATCAGGTCTCCGGGTTTAACCCTCCTCTTGGCGGCAAGTAGCTCCGGAGACTTGAGGAGGCCTACAGCCCCCACGCAGCTAACCATTCTATCCCCGATAACCATGTCTCCTCCAACTCGAAGGGTGCTTCCTGAGATTAAGGGAACCCCCACAAGCTCTGAAACAGCGCTTACCCCTGCAACGAAGTCGAAAAGCATGCCCACGTCGCCGTCGTCGGCCAGATGTAAATCGTCGAAGAGGGCTACAGGTTTAGCTCCTTTAACGTAGACGTCTCGGAGGGCTGCCCTAGCCACATGGAAGCCTGCGATGAGGGGAAACCTGCTCAACCTTGAATGGGTTCCATCCACAGCCACCACGACAACCGTTCCCTCATGCTCCACGGCTCCAGCATCATCCAAGGCGAGGGGGCTGAGCAGCGGCTTCAAGCCTCCAAGCGAGGCTATGTCGGCTATGAGGCTGTGAACGTAGAAGTCTCCCTCACCCCGGCAGCCAACCCCCATCCTACCCATGGAAACCCGGCTTTGGGAAGCCTCTAGAAGCCTGCGGAAGAGGGGGCTGGAAGGCTTAACTCTGCTCTGTTTAACCTCAGCCAGCACGGCTTCAGCCAGCCTTCTTGAAGCTTCACCGCTAAGCCTCTTAAAAGTTTCAATTTCAAGTTTAAGCCTCTCCACAATCTCCCCTTCAGGTAAGCCTTGGTCTAGGAGAAGATTTGCCAGCCCCTCTAGGTCTGACATTGCCTTTAGGCCTCTTGAAAGGTATAGCTTGAAGGCTAACCGATAAATCTTCCTCTTCTCCCTTTACGGTTTAGCTGGGGTTAAGCCTGCTCGGGCAGCCAGCTTTAAAGCCTTCTCCACCACCTCTACAGGGTCGCGGCCGAAAAGATTTATCATGGGCTCCTTACCGTGGCCTCCCAGGTGATATACCAGGTCGGGAGGTTCACCCAGCCTCCTAACCGCAGACTCTATTCCCCAAGGGATGGTCGCCCCTTCAACCCGTTTAACCTCCTCCGGCTCCTCCTCCCTCCGGTAGCTGGAAACCTTGAAACCTAAGGCTTCAGCAGCCTCCACCAGCCTCCTGTCAAACCTGAGGTTTATGGCCGCCCTAGCCTCCGGGTTAAACTCCATCATTTTCAGGAGGGCCCGAGCCAGATGGGAGGAGGCTCCAAACCGTGGTGGGGCTGAAGCCTTAACCCTCCCGTCTATTTTCACTATTCTCCCGGGGATGGCTGCAACATCTTCCACTGTTCTGGCGTAGGGCTTCGGAAGAGCGTAGGCCAGGTTCATTTGAACCTCCGGCATAAGCCTGGCGAAGGTTTCCCCAGCCTCCTCAAGCCTTTCCACCGCCTCCGAAAGCTTAGCCAAAACATGGAATTTCTCTGCGGGGAGCTGAAGCCAGACTGCAGGGTTAACCGGGCCGAATCCTTTACCCAGCGGGAAGCCAAACCTTATGGCTTCAGTTATGAAGATTTTGGCTTTGCCTACGGCTTCTGGAAGGCTTTCTCCTTTGGCCAGCCAGCCTGCGATGGCTGCTGAAAAGCTGCAGCCTGAGCCGTGAAGGTTTCGCGTTTCAATCCTTGGAGAAGCGTACCGTTTAACCTCGCCTTTACGGTAGAGAATGTCTATGCTTTCTTCCCCTTCTAGGTGGCCCCCCTTAACCAGCACGGCTTCAACCCCTGTTTCCTCCGCTATGCGCTCCGCAGCTTCCACTGCCTCCTTTAAACCTGAAATCTTCAAGCCTGAAAGCCTCTCAGCCTCAGCCCTGTTCGGCGTCACTAGGGTGGCTAGGGGGAAAAGCCTCCTCTTCAAGGCCGCTACGGCTTCGGGCTTAAGCAGGACCGCCCCGCTTTTAGCGACCATCACAGGATCCACAACCAGGGGGAAACCGCAGCCTGAAAGGCTTTCAGCCACAGCCTCGATAATCCTGCTCGAGTAGAGCATGCCTGTTTTGGCTGCGTCTACGCCTATATCTTCCACCACGGCTTCAATCTGGGCTTTCACCAGTTCGGCTGGAAGCTCGAAGCTTTCCTTCACCTCTAAAGTGTTTTGGGCTGTTGTAGCTGTGATGGCTGTCATGCCGTAGACGCCGAGGGTGGTGAAGGTTTTAAGGTCCGCCTGGATGCCTGCTCCGCCTCCAGAGTCGCTTCCAGCAATGGTTAGGGCTCTGGGAAGCTTCAAGGCATGCTTCGCCCCTTAACTTTAGAGACGGCAAAATATAGAAGCATTGTTAAAGCTACGGTGGGCAGGGTTGCCCCTAGAAGGCTGGCTATCCCAGACTGGAGAAGCCAGATGTAGAAGAGGAAGCCGGCTATCCAGCAGGCGAGGGCAACAGGGTTAAAGCCTCCCCAATACCAGTAGGCGCCTTTAGGCTGAACAAGTTCCACGCCACGGTAGCTCCGCTTAACCAGGTAGTAGTCGGAAACCATTATGGCTACCAGCGGGAAGAAGCTGGCTCCAATCCAGAGCAGGAAGCTTTCATACTGCTCCATGGGGAAGAAGAGGGCTAGAATGGTTCCTGCTAGGCCAACCACCCAAACCTGGAGGCGTAGACTGTCCTGAGGCCTCATGTTCTTCCAGGTTATGGCTCCCGAGTAGATGTCGAGGAAGGTTGTTGTGGTGGTGGAGAGCACAATTATCAGGAAGGCTGGGATTCCTAGGCCGTAGGCGGCTATGACGGCGATGGGATCGCTGGCTCCAATTCCAGCGCTGCTCACCGAGCCTATCGTGTAGAAGGCGAAGCTGGAGGCCATATAGCCAAGATAGGTGGCTAGGGCTGCTCCAAACCCTGGAAGCGCAAGCCTTGAATAGTCGGCCACCAGGGGGGCCCAAGAGACAGGCATGGCTGCCACAAGGTCGAAGGCTTCCCCAACGGAAATCTCCCAGGTGGGCTCATAGGTTAACAGTCTGCCTCCTGACTGTAGCAGGGCTACAATACCCATCCAAACGCTTAAAACTATTAGCAGTCCAACGCTTACAGGCTGAATTTTCCTCCAGCTTCTGGGACCTGCAAAAGCCCAGAGGGTTGTAGCTAAACCTAGGCTTAAAGCCCAAACCGGGTATAGGCTTCCGGTTCCAAAGGCTTTGAAAACCTCGTCTAAGGCTTTCCCGCCGATAAGTATCATGATGGCAGTCCAGCCTATCAGCTGAATATAGTTCAGAGTGGAGGCGAGGTAGCTTCCTCTAACGCCGAAGCTTCCTCTAACAAGAACCATGGTGGGAACTCCTATCCGTGAGCCCATGTGGGCTATGGCAGCCATAAACCCGTTGCCTACTAGGTGGCCTGCAAGGTTGACGGTCAAGGCGAGAGTTAAGGGTAGGGCTGGCGCTAGAAGATTTCCAGCCCAAATTTCAGCTATTGAAATTCCTGCCCCAAGCCAGATGAAGGCCAGCTGAAGAGCCGTAAGGCTACGCTTATCGAGAGGGATAGGTTCTATGGAGGCATCTGCTTTAGCAGAGGGCAAGCCTCCCCCTCCAAACTGAAGGCTACCCCTTTGAAAGGGGAAAATTTGAGTAAAAAACCTGTGAGAGCCTTAAAAATATGGTTGGTTTGATGGTTGCTGGAGGCCGTTAGAGGCAAACGCCTAGGTCGTGGAGGGTCATGAGAGCGCCCAGCATGTACGAGAAAATGCCTGTCTGAGTCACTCTCCCAATGATTTTTCCTTCCTCAATCACATAAAGCCTTCTAACACCTTTCACAGTCATGGTTTTCATGGCTTCCATGATAGGCTTATCAGGCTCAATGGTTAGCAGCGGAGAGCTCATGATCTCCTCGGCGGTGACATTTCCAGGGTCTAGCCGTTTTGCTATACATCTCCGGAGGATATCTCTTTCGGTTATAACTCCTACGGGAAGCCCTTCCTTTTCCACCACCACAGACCATACACCTTTCTCGAGCATGACGTAAAGGGCGTCCATCACCTTCGCTGAAGCATCTACAAAGTACACGTTGGTGTCCATGGCATCTCTAACCCTAGCAACAATAACCGACATGGCTCATCAAACCAATAATAAGCCAGCCAATCTATATTTTAAATTTAGCCCTCCAAATCGCCAGCGGAAAATTAAGGTTAAACGGCAGGAAAGTTGAGAAAAAGAAGCTCTAATTCACATTTTAAAGATTACAAGTTTGTTTTCCACTAGAACCTTGAAAGACCTGTTTTTCACCGCTTCACAGACTATCTGTACGGCGTCGCTGGGAGTAATGTTCCTGTAGATTTTCTCGAAACCGTTGGCTTTAATTTTAAGATTCAAATTTACTCCCCAAAAATTTTGGGGAAACCCAGTATAAATAATACTTATTTAGAAAGTTTATACGGGCTTGTTTCATGTTTTGTTTCAAGGTTTGGAAAAAGGCTTTTATCTGTTAAATTTGGATTCATGTAAAATTATGCATTTTAAATAGAGTCATATGAATCCGTGCATATAGAAAAATTTATAAGTAAATCCATATGTAAAATTTAATTTGCCACCAAAAAGCAGCCAAAAGACAGGTGTCTTGATGAGGTTTAACGGTGAGGTGAAAGGGGTTAGAGAGAGACTCATCAAAGGCCTGCTAGACTTAACCATAATTTCTGTTCTCCTGAACTGCGGAGCCCTTTCAGGCTACCGTTTAATAGAGAAGATTTATGAGCATACAGGGGTTTTCGTGGCTCCCAGCGCTCTTTACCCCACCCTCCACGCTATGGTTAAGCGAAGATTGGTGAAAAGGGTTCCCGGCGATGGTAAAGGAAGCCTTTTCATGGCGACTTCTGAAGGAGCACACTGGGCGTTTAAAGCTATAGTAGAATTGGGGGAAGCCACCCACCTTCTACGCGCTATAACTTCTTGCGCAGGTAAAAATGAGGAGGCTTCTCCTCTAATTTAACCGGATGAAATCAACGGAGAATCTTCGGCAACCTGCTGGTAAACTTTTAAGGTTTCTTCTGCCGCCTTCTTCCACGTAAACTTTTTAGCGTGCTGCCTGCCAAGGTTTGAAAGGCGGCGTTTAAGCCGATCGCTTAGCAAAACCTGATCTAAGACGTGAACCCAACCGTCAACATCGTAAGGGTTAACGTAAAGGGCGGCATCCCCAAATATTTCAGGCATGCTTGCCTTGTTAGAGGAAACAACTGGACAGCCGCAGGCCATGGCTTCTAGGGGAGGCCAGCCAAAACCCTCATAGATTGAGGGGAAAACTAGAAGTTCTGCTTCCGTGTAAAGGGTGGCAAGGGTCTCCGGTGAAACCCAACCCAAAAATATTACCTCACCCTGAAGATGCAGCTTGCTAACCCACTGTAAAGTTTCAGCTCTGAAATCTGCCTCTCTACTTCCCGCCGACCCCACTTTTACAAGCTTAAGTTTCCGGTGGACCTTTTCCTTTTTGAGTTTGGCGAAGGCTTGAAGGACTGTTGAAAGATTTTTTCTGGGGTGCTCCGAGCCAACATATAGGATGTAAGGTTTAGGGCATGGGGTTTGCCCCGGCCTCGGCTTGAAAACTTCATCTATTCCATGGTAGATTACGTGTATTTTGTCGGCTGGAACCCCTACATATTTGGCGAGTTCTTTACCGGTGAAATGTGAGGGGACAATTATTTTTGAAGCCTTCTTTATGCCTTCGAAGTCCAGGCGAATCCAATACTTATCTTGAGGTGTAGGCTTCTTCGAAATTAAACCTCTATTGAATTCGATATCTAGATAGCGCATTACATCGTGGACAGTTATTATGAAAGGCTTTTCCAGTTTAAGGGTGAATCTTCCCATGTGGTGGTTTGGCAGGTGGGGGATTCCTGGAAGCTTTCTGAGAGCACGGGAGAACCTGCAAACCTCTAGGAACATTCTTAAGGTTGAAGGTTTCAGAAGGGAGCTTCCAAAGGTTTCCGCTATTTTGCTGTAGAGATTTGTATGAAGCTTTGGAACGTTGAGGTATCGGGAGAGCCTTAAACTGTAAAGGTCGAGTGAGCGTTTTCCATGGGTGACAATGAAGTAAACTTTCATTTGTCACCCACCCCTTAAGCGTGAGGGAAAAGAGGAGAAAACGTGTGTTTGTGGGTGAAGCCCCGGGCGGGGTTCGAACCCGCGACCTTGGCCTTACCAAGGCCACGCGCTAACCAGGCTACGCTACCGGGGCATCCTTAACCAGCAAATCATACATGTTAAGTTTTTATTTGATTTTGCTTTAAGTGTTTCTGGTGGTGGAAGTTTTTGAGAGCCTACATTCTTATAACAGCTAAGCCTGGAACCTCCGAAGAAGTAGTTAGGGCTATCAAGAAGGCTAGAAGTCTTAAAGGCGTCAAAATGGCTGATTCTGTTTACGGAAGGTTTGATGCTGTGGCTGTGGTTGAGGCTGAAAGCCTGGAAGAACTATCAAAATTAACCTATAAGATAATAGAGAGGATTCCCAACGTTACCCATACTGAAACTCTTATAACTTTAACTCCCTGAGCTTAATGGGTTAATCTACTGGAGGCAGCGAGATCAGGGTTTCTGTGTGGACAACGTTGGGCAGCTTCTCCAACATCTCATAAACTATCTTCCTCAACTCTTCCAAGTTTTTTGCTTCCACCACGACAACCGCATCAAACCTTCCAAAAACAGAATTAGCTATTTTTACTCCTCTAACTGTTCGAGCTCGAACAACCTCTTCTGAGGTTCCAGGCTTAGTGGTGACCAAGATGAAAGCCCTTATAGTCAAGGTTTTTATTCCTCCTAAAAGTAAACATGCCTTAACGCCACGTTTAAGTCTTTCATTTACTGGAAAATAACTTTCACCGGTATTCTTTCGCCTTCCTTATTGTAGGCGGCTATGTCTACCTCCGACCGGTAGGGGTAAGCCACAATAACCATAACTCTACCATAGAAATGGTTTAGATCTACCTCTGAAGGTTTAAGGCTGCCGGAAGGATGAGAATGGATTGTTCCCAGAATGGATGGGTCAAAGGGTAGAAACCACGGTGAGAAGGAGGAGAAGCCTTCTCCCTGAACTGCAAATGGGGGCACGACGAACTCCTTAACTTCTATTTCGCCTTCTTTTAGAATTTTCCCTCTGAGGAGGAGGAAAGCTTCCTTCGGGTGTATGTATTCGGCGTAGTTGAGAAGGCCTTCTAGGATGTCGGCGGGAAAGCGTATTCCGCGGATTTTAGGCAAATTGGACCCCTTACACGAGAGATGTAGATTTGGAAGGTTAAAAATTTAGGGTTTAAAAAATTTTAACCGAAAAGTTTATATAATAGTTTAACAAACATCAGTAAGCCAACCCCTAAACTTTATTTTCCCTAATCATGATTACACCCAGCCTCTCCCCACCCCCGGGAGAAGGAAGCCTCTTGGGTGTATGAAGTGGTTGGGGGAGGGGGTAGAAGTGAAAGCAAAACAGAAGAATTTAGCTAAGGAGCAGGGTGCTGAGAGGGATATCCCTACTCAGTGTCCTGAATGTGGAAGCAACATTCTGGTTCAAAGCGATACAGGAGAGGTTGTTTGCAGTCAATGTGGACTTGTAGTCAGTGAGGAAATTTTTGATAGAGGCCCTGAATGGAGGGCCTTCACGCCTGAAGAGAAGGCTGAGAAAAGCAGGGTTGGAAGCCCTATTTCCATTCTTCACGCCGACAAGGGGCTTCCAACCATTATAGATAAGGTTGGGAAGGATGCTTTCGGCCGGAAAGTCGACATGGAAACAAGAATGCAGATGCTGAGGCTTAGACGCTGGCAGACTCGAACCCAGTATCAGTCTCCGGTGGAGCGTAACCTGCTTCAGGCCTTGGCCGAGCTGGATAGGATAGCCGACAAAATCCATCTGCCTGAAGACCTCCAAGAGGAGGCTGCTGAAATCTACCGGAAGGCTTTGGAGAAAGGGCTTGTGCGGGGGAGATCCATCTCCGCCATTGTTGCAGCCTCGGTTTACGCGGCCTGCAGGAAATATGATAGGCCTAGGTCGCTGAAAGAGATAGCCGCTGTCAGCAGGGTTAAAAAGAAGGATATCGCCCGCTGCTATAGGCTGCTGGTTCAAGAGTTAAACCTTAAAATGCCTATACCCGACCCGCGAAACTACGTGTCCAAGATTGCTGCCAAGGCGGGGATACCTGAGAGAACCCAGATGGAGGCTATTAGGCTTCTGGATGAAACCGAGAAGCGCGGTGCTGTGGTTGGTAAAGACCCCATCGGGATAGCGGCTGCCGCCCTCTATATTGCCTGCGTTCTGACGGGCGAGCGGAAGACACAGAAGGATATTGCTGAAGCTGCCGGGGTAACTGAGGTCACGGTTAGAAACCGGTATAAGGGGCTTAAGGAAACCCTAGGCTTAGACGTTTAAGGAAGCCTCTTCTTCAGGCGGATAACCCTCTCAGCCACCTTGGTAAGCCTTCCACGATGGGTAGTGGCAATTATCGTTTTGCCCTGCATAAGCTTCCCTTTAAGCGAAGCCAACATTAGGTCCACGGTTAAGGCGTCGAGGAAATCGGTTGGCTCATCCAGCAAAACTATTTCCGGGTCTGTAACCATGGCTCGAGCCAGCGAAACCATCCGGCATTCTCCAACGCTCAGGGTGGCAACCTTCCGCTCGGCGTAATTGGAAATCCAGAAGGCCTTTAGAACCTCCTCCACCTTTTTCTTCCGCTCGGAGCGGCCTACCCCGCTGAGAACCAAAGGCAACTCCACGTTTTCGAAAACCGTCATGCTGGGAATGAGATTGTTGGTTTGGAAAACCACTCCAAGCTTCTTTCTTCTAAGCTCTACCAGCCGGCTTTCAGGCATCCTAGTTATTTCCTGGCCGTCTACGTAGATTTTCCCAGCTTCAGGCTTATCAAAGCCTGCAATAAGGTTCAGAAGCGTAGTTTTGCCGCAGCCCGTCGGCCCGAATATGGCTAAAAACTCGCCTCTACGAACCTCCAGGTTTAAGTCTTCAAAAACCTTTAAAGGTTTACCCTGACCATTATAGGTCTTCTTCACATGCTCCAGGCGGAGGATAACCCTGTCAACCGGCATTGGCCAATATCTCCGCAACGGTTTTTCGGGAATATCTCCACACGAAGAAGGCTCCAGTCAGAGAGCCTGCAATGGCTGAAGCTACCTCCAAATATAGGATTTGAAGGATGAAAATCCGGAAGACGGTTAAACCTTCCAGCAGAATTAACGTTAACAGTCCGGCTGCAAGCCCTAGGAAGGCAGAGGTTAAACCTAGCAGGGTTAGCTCTATGAGAACCGCAAAGGTTAGGGTTCCTCTTTTCGCCCCTAAAGCCTTTAGTAGGCCTAGGTCTTGAGCGGAGAGCTTTACTAGGTGAAGCATGATGGCGGCGAAGGCTACAGCCATAATCACGATGATGGAGGCTATTGGGAGAATTTCTCCTCCTGGGAAAAGCGTGAAAGAAACTATGGTGAAGTTGGCTGTGAGCAGGGAGAGAATGGCGAAGGCTAACCTAACCCTACTCCAAGAGCTTTTAAACCATTTCAAGCCTAGCCAAAGGGAGGTTCCGAAACTCCTCCCCTCCAAACCCATAAGGTCATACACCCCAACCTAGACGAGCCAATTTCCCGGTGAGGCCAAAAAATTTGGTGGGTAGGTTGTTAGAAACCCTTTTTATTCCTCGCTGGTCTGAGGCAGAACTCTGACCACTATGGGTTCATCCTCTTCTGCAGGTGCTGATTCAACAGCGGGGGGAGTTTCCACCATCTCCTCGGGTTTAGGTTCCTCGTATTGAGGCTCTTTTGGAGGTGCTGTCAACATTTGAATGGTTGACTCAACATCCTTCTTCTCTTCAATGGTCTTAGAGATTACGGAAGTCAAATATTCGCTGGCAAGCCTGTAGGTTTCATCGCTGATTTCGCCGGCTTTATGTTGAACTTTAAGATGGCCTAGGAACCTTTCAAGATGGCGGATATGCTCCTCTAAAGCCTTCATCCGCCTGTTGAGGCTGTCGATAAGGTTTTTATGTTCCTCCTCTAGCTCGGCTAGCGAGTCCTTATACTGCTTGCAAAGCTCGTTGTAAACGTATTCGGGAATCTCGTTGTTTTTCAGCAGCTCGTCTAAGGCTTGGAAACGTTTCAGGGTTAGGTCATGCTGCTTCTTGAATTTTTCAGCCTCCAGCTTCCAGCTGGGAATTAGGATTAAGGTGTCATCTTCGATGATTATCTGGTTGCTGGAAAACTCTTCGAAGCTTCCTCCCCTGTCAACGCCTACAGAGTTTAGACGGCCGTTGGAGTCCAGAGTTATGCCTACCACGTAGCCTATGTAGCGTCGGTAAATGTCTTTCGCCGGCTTCCCTATGAACTTTTGCAAGGCCTCATATTGGAGGGTCAAACCTTTACCCCCTCTCTCCTCTCCCTTGAGGGTGGAATTTCGACTGGAAGGATTAGAAGATGTGGAAGCTCCTCTTCAGCCTCTCGAAGAAGGACTCCTTCTGATCGGAATCATCGGCGGTGTTGGCTGTGGACCCGATAGTGACTGGCTGGGTGGCTTGAACTATCGCCGGGCTGGAGGCTTCCTCAGCCTCCTCCAGCTTCACAGCCTTTCTGAACTTGTGTCCGCAGGCGTGGCATAGATACATGGAAACTCTGATGGCTCTGCCCCTACCAGACTTGGGTTTCACATCCCAAGACTTGGTGAGCTCCACGTCGGTGCTTTTACAGCGTGGGCATTCGACCATAGCTTATCACCGAAGCCCCATACGGCAAATTATGAATTAAGGTTTGTGAGCTGGAATCTTCCGAGAAAAAGGCTCTAACAGGCTTTTCCCCGAACGGGACAGGCCCCCCTTTATACACGGGAAACTAAAACTTGAAGGTTTGAGAGATGGCCTTATTGAATGAAAGCTTGGAAAAGAATTGAAGAGGGAGGCTGCTGAACCCCTCTTATTCAATGTAGATGGCTGGACGGTAGGGCTCAGCTTGGGAAGCCTTACCCTTCGGGTCGTAGAGGCTTGGAGAACCCTCCCTTAAAACTTCCACTTCAGCGTTTAGCTCCCGTTCAAGGAAGCCTTTAACCTCTCGAAGGAAGCCTTCATCATCCACCCTTCCAACCCTAAGCCTCCTCTCAGCCAGCTGCCTGTCAAGTCTTGTAGCCCCCTCAACCAGACGGACTAGTAGCCTCACAGCCTGTTTCCCGCTTCCAGCAACCTCGGGAGACGGGGCAAAGGTTTTGATGAGCTCTCGAGCCTGCTCCTTCCCTTTAGATAAGGCTTCAAGATAAACCTTCCACTTCCATTCAGCCGGAACATAATAGTAGACTTTCCTAGGTTTCACTCTGGTAACGCGCAGGATATGCTTCGTGTCTTCCAGCAGCTCTTTAAGCATGGCTTCCAGCTCTTCGGCTTCAAGGTTTTCCGGCGCCTCCTCCCGGCTGGGCCAGGAAGCCTGCGCTACAAAACCTTTCTCGCCCAAGGTTTCCCAGAGCTCCTCACAGAGGTGGGGAATGAAGGGGGCTAGAAGCCTAATCCAGATTTTTATAGCCTTTCTTAGGGTGGGCTGGTGGGGAGCTGTCCTGCGCAGATACCAGCGGAAATCGTTCCAAACCTCGTAGAGGGCGTTTTCCAAGGCCGTCCTAGTCTTCATGGCTTCAATGGCTTCAGCCA
>QMYF01000002.1 GCA_003662515.1 Candidatus Hecatellales archaeon
ACCTCGGAGGGCGGCCTGTCCGTGTAGATTCGCGGGCCGACTTTGCCTGCCTCAGCCTTACGCTCTTCCAGCTCAACCCTAACCTTCTCCATTTCCCGGTAGAGCCGTTTAAGCTGGCTGTCCAACTCTTTAAACTGCCTCTCCATTAGGGCTTCGGAAATGCAGGCTTCCACGTGGCTTCCCTCAGCCTTAACCAGTTCCTCCTCAAGAAGCATTATCCGCTCTTTAACCCTGGCAGAATCCTCAGCTAAACGTTTAATTCTGCCTGGAAGCTTCTCCACGTCAGCCTTAAGCCTCTCCGACAGCTCTTTCAGACGGCTTGAACCGGAGGCCTCTAAAATTTCCCTGGAAAGGCTGAGTTTAGCCTCAAGGGAGGCTTTCTCCCTTTCAAGCTTCAGAAGCTCATAATATTGGCTTTTGATTTCGCCTAGGGTTTTCTCGAACTCCTCAAGGGTTTCCCGCTTCCTTGTTCTGGCTGTTTCAAGCCTGCTGTAAACCTTATCCATCTTCCTTTTAAGGGCTTCAGCCTCCTCCACCATGCCTTCCAGCTGTCTCTCAAGCTTGGAGACGTGAGCCCAAGCTAGCTCCACTTCAAGCCTCTTCCGCTGCTCCAGGAGCCTAAGCTTTTTCAGGTAGCGTTCATGCTGCTCCTTCCAGTAGGAAAGGTTTTCCCCGGCTTCTGCCAGAAGCTTAGCTGCCTCCTTTTCCCGGCTTAGGAGGCCTTCCAGCCTCGTCTGAGCTTCGAGAACCCTCTGCCGGTAGGGGTGGAGGCCTATGGCTTCCTCCACGAGCTGAAGCCTCTGCTGGGGTGAGACTAGGGCGAACTCCTCCACCATGCCCTGATGCATAATTATGAGCATGTTGTCGGGGTTTATCCCCAGCGAGGAGAGAAGTTTAACCACGTCGGCTTTAGCCACATGCCTATAGTCAGCTTCAAACCAGTAGGTTCCATCCCTCCTCAAATAGCGGGTAAGCCTGAAAATGTCCGAGCTGGAGGAGGGAATAGGCCTTCTCCCCGCCCTAGGCCTATTATCGAAAAGCAGCGTTATTCTAGCTTTCTCCGCCCCCCTCCTAATCAGGTCGCTGAGCCTCCTAGAGCGCTCCGTGTGGGCTTGCCCTAAAGCCACGGAGAGGGCGAGGAGAATGGAGGATTTCCCAGCGCCATTGGGGCCGCAGATGAGGTTTAAACCCTCCTTGAAGGGTATCCTTGCATACTCGTAGGACATGAAGTTCTCTAAGATTATCTCTTTAATCATGGTTTTAGCAGGCTTTTCAGCTTCCAGCCTGCGTTCAGCCTTCTCTTCAGCCAAGCTTTCGCACCTTGGAGGAGGCCTCTCGGAGGGCGGCCTCAACCTTGAGAAGGGGGAGGGTGAAGATAAACCTTATTTCACTGTTCAGCGAGTATTCGCCTACAGCTGAGCCAGCCTTTCTCCAAGAAGCTTTAAACAGGCCTTAAAGGTTTCAAGCCTGCAAGCCTTCCAGGCAAGCCTCCCCAAAAGCCTGCGAAGCTCCGATTCGTCCACTTGGAAGGGGAAGCCGTATTCCACGTCGAGGAGCAGGAGGGGCTCGGGGGGAGCCAGCGGAAGCCTCAGGCTGGCTAAGCCTTCTCCTCCCAGCTTTTCCTCCAGCTCTTTAAGGCTGAATTCTCCTCTCCCGGCTTTCAGAAGGAGGGAAACCAGCCTTCTGATAAGGCCTCTAACGAAGCTTTTCGAGGTGAAGGTGAAATGGATTAGGGAGTCTTCCAGCCTCAGCTTCACCTCCACGGGGGGTTGAAGGTGGACGGCTAGGAGGTGGGAAGCCTCCACCATGGCTTTAAAGTCCTCTCCACCGTACGGCGCCACGTAAAGGTAGCGTCTCCGTAAGGCTTGCTTGCGAGGGTTAAAGTTTAGGGGCACCTTGCTCCAAGCCCAAGCCCGCACATCCTCGGGGAGATAGGCGTTAAGCCTGCCCAAACTGAATTTTTCTCTGGTGTTGAAGGCTATGGTTTGGCCGAGGGCGCTTACTCCCCGGTCTGTGCGGGAGGCCGCCTGGAAGATGGCTTCCCTCCTGTCGGAGATCAGCCCGGACTCCTGGAGAGCCCTTAAAATTACGCCTCCCACGGTTGGCTTGTCTTTTAGGGGCTGGAAGCCGTAGTAGGCTTCCCCCTCATAGTAAACTTTAACAGCGTATCTTTCAGCCAGCTTAACGCTCCCGGGCATGTTTAACCACGTGGCCTGCCTCAGGGACGATCAGCCTTCGAACCGCCAGCTCCACCGCTTCGGGGGAGCCCGGCAGGCAGAAAACAGCCTTCCCACGGGCTACGCCTGCTAGAGCCCTGGTAAGCATGGCTGGGGAGCCCACCTGCTGGAAGCTGAGGAGGCGGAGAAGCTCCCCAAAGCCTGGAAGCTTCTTCTCTAGGAGGCTTCCCACCGCCTCCACGGTTAGGTCGCTGGGGGAAACCCCTGTTCCCCCGGTGGAAACCACCACATCCACTTCAGGGCTTGAAAGCAGCTCCTCGAAGAGGCTTACTATCCGCGATGCATCGTCGGGGATAAGCCTCCTGGAAACCACTTGGTGGCCTGCCTCCTCCAGCAGGCGGACAATCAGGTCGCCACTAGCGTCGTCTACAGGTTTCCCCCGCCCAGCTAAGCCAGCCTTCGAGCTGCTAATCGTGACTACCGCGAACCTCAGCCTGCGCGGCGCCTCAGCCTTATGTTTCTCGGGAACCTTACTCATCCAGCTTAACCTTCCTTTCAACCTTCAAGCTTAAAATGGCGGTTTCAGGGTATTGCCCCGCCTCATCCTTCTCGTAGCGTTTAACCATGTCCCAGAGGTTTAGGAGGGCAACCGCCACGCCTGTTAGGGCTTCCATCTCCACCCCTGTCCGAGCCTCAGCCCTAACCGTAACCTTAACCTGAACCTTGTCTTCACCGGGGAAGCTGAAATCCACGTCAACGTTGGAGATCGGGATTGGATGGCATAGGGCTATGATTTTTGGAGTTTCCTTAACGGCGAGAGTGGCCATGGTGGAGGCTACATGGAGAGGGTTCCCCTTCTCCACCTTTCCCTCCTTGATACGCCTAACGGTTTCAGGTTTAAGCTTGATTACGCCTACCGCCGTAGCCTCCCTAAACACGGTTTTTTTACCTGAAATGTCCACCATGGAGGGTTTGCCTTCCACGCCGCCTCAGCCCCCATCAACCCTGCAGACACAGTAGGGATAATAGGGCTCCCTTAACTCCACAGCCTTCCTGAAGGCTTCCTTCAAAGCCTCTAGGGAGGCGTCAGACCTGAGCAGGGAGGCCACGTCTACTAGGTTGTCGTTGCGCATGAGGCAGGGTTTAAGTTTCCCGTCGCTGGTAACCCTAAGCCTCTTACAGTTGGCGCAGAACTCGGAGTTGTGGAAGGGCCTGACAAGCTCAACCCTAATGCTTCCACCCTTCAAATGGTAAACCTTCCGGTTGTGAAGCGGTTTAACCTCAACCCTGTCAGCCTGAGAAGCCAGCCTCCGCTCTATTTCACCCAAATCGTAGAAATACTGATCGTAAATTTTCCTTCCCACACCTATTCTTTCAAGCTCGATGAGCTGAAGAATTATGTCTTTCCCTTCAATGAAGCTCATGGCTTCCTCGACTTCCTCCACGTTTAACCCTTTAAGCACCACCATGTTCAGCTTAACCGGAGTTAAACCCTGCCTTTCAGCCTCCAAAACACCTTCTATTACCTCGCCCAAGCCGAGGCTTCCCGTTATGGCATGGTAGGTTTCAATTCGAAGGGAGGGAAGATTCACGTTCACCCTTTTAAGGCCGGCTCTACGCAGGGCTCTGGCCCGCTCAGCCAGCTGGAAGCCGTTGGTGGTCAGAGATACTTCCGTTATGCCTGGAATCCTGGCGATTTCCCATATGATTTCTTCTAGGTCGCTTCTTAGGAGGGGTTCACCCCCTGTAAGCTTCACCTTTTTTACGCCTAGGCTTGCAGCGGCCTCCACTAGCCTTCTAACCTCAGGCGGGGAGAGCTCCCCCTCCGACTTGTCGCAGCCTTCCCGATGGCAGAAAAAACAGTTTAAGTTGCATTTCTCGGTTAGGGAGATTCGCAGCTGGCTTACTTCCCTTCCAAACCTGTCTACTAGAGGCAGGGAGAAATCACCACGCAAACTGGCTGGAAGGTTTCGGGTTTACATGGGGAAACCTTGAAAATTAAGGTTTCCCTTGAGGCTGGCTTGGCGTTAAGGGTGGAGGCTGCTCTCCAGGCTTCCAACCCTTCTCCTGGAAGAGAGCTTCCAGCTGCTTCCTCATCAGCCTTAAATCTCTGCTCAACCCGAAATAGTCGGCGAAAATCCTGCTCGTCTTAAGGAGGCTGGTTTTACCTAGCTTCTCCCTCTCGATGAGCCCCATGTCGAGAAGCTTGGCGATATGCCGGTAGGCTTGAGGCCCCCTAACAGCTATAACCTTAGCCTGAGGAACAGGCTGCCTGTAGGCAATGTAGGATAGGGTTTTGAGGGGGCCCTCGGTGAGCAGAGGCTTAAAGGTAAGCCTCCTAATCTTCGAAACATATTTCGGTTTAAGCTGCATGACAAACCTTCCATCCTCAAGCTCCACGATTTCTAGGGCTCCGCCCCGCCTCTGATACTCCTCCATGAGGCTTCTAGCGATCTCCGAAACCTTCCGCTTCGAGGTTATCCCTGTAATGGAGCATAAAGTTTTAAGCTCTAACGGGTAGCCTGAAGCGTAAAGCGCCGCCTCAATAAGCCTTCTAGCCTCAGCCTCGTCGACAGGTTTAGCCTGCCCCTTAGACGGTTTGGGAGACTCAGAGGCTTCAGGCTTCACGGTTTGACTGTTAAGGCTCAACCCTGCTAACCTCCGCTGTTAAAACGATTTTTATGTCGGCAAACTCTTCGTCCTGGTAGAGTTCTACTAGGCCTCTGGCAGCCATAAAGATGAGCATGAGGAAGGTTTTCACAATCTCTCTCCAAGGTTTTCCTTGAACCAGCTGGGAGAAGTAGAGTTCCCCTCTAAGCTGGGAAGCCTTTAAGGCCTCATAGAAGCTTTCTACTTCCTGCTCCCATTGAAGCACCATTCGGTCATATTCATTGAAGAAGTCTGGCGGGGGAGGTGTAACAGGCTTAACCTTGACGTGGAGGCTCTCCTTCTCCGCCTTCAAAACTTCCTTTAACGCTTCAAGAATATCCTCAAGCCCTGTAACGGTGAGCTCGAAGCGGAAGGGGAGCTGGAGAGGGGGAGGCACATAGTCGAAAATCCTTTCAATACCTTTCTTTTCCTCCTCGATTTCAGCCTCGAAAATCCGTTCAGACTGGAGGCGTAGGATGATGCTGGAGGAGAGGAGTGCTGTCCCTGAAGCGTTAAAGTCGATGTAGCCCATCTTACGCATTTCCCTTAGGAAGCTTGAGAGGAGAGACGCTATGTTTAGGTCCCAAGGCCTAATCTTGGTTAGCCTGGCTAGGTCAAACAGGATTTTCCAGGGATGCTTAAGCCAGAAGGGCTTGTTTTCCTCACCGCTCAATCCTGCTGGCCTCCGCCACCTTGGCGGGAAGCGTATGTACGTAGGATACGCCGTTTTTCGCGTAGATTCCGAAAATCCTATCCGCCTTTGAGGCCATAGGCTCCTTGAAGCTTATAACTATCATTTGGGATCGCTTAGATTCTCGGGCTAGAAGCTCAGCCAGCCTCTCCGTGTTTACAGGGTCCAAATGCGCGTCCACTTCGTCGAAAACGTAGAAAGGCGAGGTTCGAGTTAGGCTTTGAAGGGCGAAAATGTAGCATACGGCTACCACAGATTTTTCTCCGCCGCTGAGGGCGGTTACAGGCATGGGAGGCTTCCCCGGAAACTCGGCGATTAGTTCGAGGCCTCCGCTGAAGGGGTCTTCAGGGTTCTGAAGCTGAACCCATCCTCTCCCGCCAGTTATGGCGGCGAAGGTTTCCGCAAACCTCTGGTTCACCTTTTCCAGGGCAGAGTAGAAGGCTTCCTTCTTCTCCCTTTCCACCTCTTCAATGAAGCGTAGGATTTCAGCCTTCTCCTCTTCCAGCCGGTTAATCTTGTCTGAAAGCCCTTTATAATCCCTTTTCTGAGGCTCGTAAAGCGTTAAAGCGTTCATGTTGAGCTGGCTGAGAAGCCTCTCCTTCTCCTCCTCAACCCTAGCCGCCAGAAGCTCTGAAACTTTAACCTCCACCTCGGAAACCTTTAAAGGCTCGGAATAGCCTAGCTCGCCCAGGCTTTTCAAACATTCCTCCTGTTCAAATTGAAGCCTTAAATGTCGCTCTTTAAGCTCGCTCATCCGCTCTTCAAGGCTTCTAAGCTTAACATTGATTTCCCCGTATTCGCTGTCTATCCGCTTTAACGCGTCGTCGAAACGGCGATACTCGTCTCTTTTGGAAGCCATGAGGCTGGCAAGCCTATCCCTCTCAGCCTCCAACTCCCTGATTTCTCCTTCAAGCTTCGCGATGTCGGCTTCAACCTTCTCTAAGGCTCTCTGTTTCCGCTTTATTTCGCCGACTATTCCGTCCAGCTCCCTTCTAACCGTGGCGGCGTTGGGCAGGTAAACGGTTTCAAGCGTGGAAGCCAGGCTGGAAAGCTTTGTTTCAACCTCATGAAGCCTCTTGGCAAGCTCTACGGTTTCGCCTTCAAGCCTAGCCTTCTCGCTTTCAAGACTGGTGATGGTTTCAGGTCTAACCTTAACCCTCAGCTTTTCAGCCTCGCTTCTAAGCTTTGAAAGTTGGCTTTCAAGCCTAGCCTTCCGCCCTTCAGCCTCATTAATGATGGTTCGAGACTTCTCCAGCTTACGGTTAAGCGACTCGATTTTCCTGTTGGCTTCGGAAATCAGCTTTCTCGTCCTCGAAATATTGCTTTTAACCGTTTCCTGGTCGGAGTCGAGGAAGTGCAGGTTATCTTCATGGCGAACCTTTTTAGCCTCAAGCCTGGTGATCTCCCAGCGGAACCTTTCCAGGTCAGCCCTTTTACGCTCTAAGATCTTCTCGAAGGCTTCCACGGTTTCCCCTACGCTGCTTATGGTTTTATCGCTGGGAACAACCTCAGCCAGGTCGATGGGCTCCCGGTAGAAGCCCACGGTCAGCCTTGGCCCAGGCTCAAAAACTTCGCCTTCAAGCGTTACCGCCCTGAAGCCTTGCCGGGAGGCTTTAAGGGCAGCCTTAGGATTGGCAGCCAGTAGGGTGTCGCCTAAAATGAAGTTTACTGCGGGTTTGAATTTGGCTGGACAGTCCACCAGCGAAGATAGAGGTGCAATTATTCCTTCAATGGAGGGTTTAGCCACGGGTTTAACCTTGCTTACCTCGGAGAGGGGAATAATCTTTATGCGTCCAATCTTGGCGCGTTTAAGGCTTTCAGCACATTTCTCCACGGTTTTAAGGTCTTCAACTACGAGGGCTTGAAGCCAGCCTTCAGCTGCAGCCTCCACAGCACTCTTATACTTCGCGGGGATTCTGAGCTTCTTCCTAAGCCTTCCATGAACCCCTGAAATGGCTCCCAGCGAAGCCAAGCTTTCAATAAGGTTTATGGCTTTCTCCTCGGAGAGAAGTCTTTCCGCCAAGTCTTTCTTAGACTTGAAAGCGGTAACGTTTATTCTCGCCTTCTTGGCTATGGCCTCCGCATGTCTAATTTCCTCTTCAGCCCTCTTAATCTGAGCCTTAACCCGCTCAATGTCTTCAAGAGTTTCCTTGAGGCTTTTTTCCTCCCTCTCCCTGAACTCTTTAAGCTTCTCCAGCCTTTGCTGAAGATTGGCCAGAATCTCCTCCAGCGACCTACGCTTGTCAACCATGGAGTTTATTTGGCCTATAAGCCCGTTCTCCTTTTCTCTTTCACGCTTAATCTTAATGTAAAGCTGGCCTCTTTCCCGTTCAAGCTCACGGATACGCTTCTCGATTTCCCTCAGGCTAGCGGCATTTCCCTCGAGGTTTTCCCTTATCTCAGCAATTTTAGCGTCAATTCTCTCGATTCTTTTCCTTCTTTCCTCAAGATGCTGTCTGATCTCCTCTTTAGCCTTCTGAAGCCTGTAAAGCTCCTTCCTCGCCTCCCTAACTTGTCCCTGAAGCTTATCCAGCTGCCTACGCTTCTCCTCCCTCTGCGCTTCAAGACTTCGCAGGTTTCCCTTAAGCGAGGAAAGGGTGGTCCGCTGAACAGCCAACCTAGCGTTAAGGTTTCCCAGGTCAGCTTGAATCTGAACGAGGCGGTCCTCCCCCTTCCCAACCACCTCAGAAGCATATTCGCTGTATTTCTGCTGAACCTTTCTCCGCTCTTCTTCAAGCTCGCTTCTCCTGTCCTCCAACCTTTTAATTTCCGCTGAAAGCCGTTCTATGGCTTCGGAAAGCTCTTTCAGGTCTTCCTCAAGCCTTTTAGCCTTCACCGAAAGCTCCACAGCCTTAAAACGTTTAGAGAGGTCGGAAAGATACTGGTAGCTTAAGAGGAGGTTTCTATCCCGCTCCAACTCTAAAACTCTAAGCCTAACCTCCTCATACTTGCCTTTAGCAACCCGAATGTTTACTTCAGCCTCGCGAAGCTGAACCTCGGCTTCCCTCCGCTTCCTATCATATTCGGCTATGCCTATGATTTGCTCTACCGCCCGCCGCCGCTCCTCCGGAGGATACTCAGCAATCCTAATGGTAGTCCCCTGATGGATGAAGTTCATCCCGCCGGTGAGGGAAGCCATAGAAAGCATTTCCACAAGGACGTTTCGAGGATACTTGGAGCCGTTAACCTTGAAAACGCTGGAGCCATCCGGGCCTACACTCCGCGAAATCACAACCTCATCCGCGTCGATGGGAATCTTCCTATCGGAATTGTCTAGGTGAATGGTTACGGTAGCCCTTCTGGCTTTGGGATACTCGCTGTTGCCGTTGAAGAGGAGGTCTGGGAAGCTTTTAACCCTAAGGGATCTCACGCTTAACTCTCCCAACACGAACTGAATGGCGTCTACAATGTTGCTTTTCCCGGAGCCGTTAGGCCCAACAATAACGTTTAACCCTTTATCGAAGGTTAGGACTGTCCTTTTCGCGAAGGTTTTAAAGCCTGAAAGCTCTAGACGTTTAATAATAACCATGACAAAAATATAAGCAGACTTTGAGAAATTAAATGTTAATTACATTTTTTCTGGCAATAACAGCCATATTTACACATGCATATAACACGGGTGAAGGCCAAAAATAAACTGTATCAGCGTTCGTGGTGGCGGAGTAACGCTCTATACGCCTTAAAAACCTTGATGGAAGACTTAAACGGTTTAAAAGGCAGCTGGAAAAACTGCGTCTGGAAGCCTACCTCTGCCTTCAGCCAGCCAACATAAAATATCTCACGGGAAGCCCTGCAGCCGGAGAGCTGGCTCAAGGTTTGCTCATCCCCTTGGAGGGTGAAGCTACCCTTTACATTTCAAGGATGGGAAGTCTTCAAACCTCAAAGGAAGCAAAAATAGGCCTCAAAATAAGGGAAGTCGCCTCCCCGGAAGATTTCAGCCGAAAGCTTAAAACTGAGGCTGGAAGGTTTAAAGGTTTAGGTTTCGATGACGCCCCTTACAGCCTTATTTCAAGGCTTAAAAAGGCGGGTTTACGTTTAGCCCAGCATGCTGAAGCCGTGGTGAAGCTTAGGCAGGTTAAGGAGGCCTGGGAAATAAAGGCCATTAGGAGGGCGGTTAGGCTGGCTGAGGAAGCCCTGGCGGAGGCCTCCAAATACGTTAAACCTGGGGTAAGCGAGCTGGAGGTTGCCGCTGCAGCCGAACGGGTTTTAAGGCTGGGAGGCTCCGAGTTTTACCCTTTCTCCACGCTGGTGGCTTCAGGCTTTAGAGCCTCCTACCCTCATGCTGAGCCTACCCGGAAAAAGATTAGGGATGGCGAACCTGTCGTGGTGGATTTGGGAGCCAAGGTTTCAGGCTACTGTGCAGACCTTACGAGAACCTTCTTCGCGGGGAAGCCTGGGGAGGCTGTGGCTGAAGCCTGGAGAGCCGTCTTGGAGGCTAGGGATGAAGCCATTAGAGGGATAAAGCCTGGAATGACGGGCTCGGAGGCTGACAGGCTGGCTCGGGAAACCCTTGCCAAGCATGGCCTCGAAAAATTTTTCATCCATGGGCTAGGCCATGGTGTAGGGTTAGAGGTTCACGAGGCTCCAAGCCTTTCTTCCGCTGGGAAGGAGAAGCTTGTCGAGGGAATGGTTTTCACGGTGGAGCCTGGAGTATATGTGGCGGGGAGGTTTGGGGTTCGCGTTGAGGACACAGTGCTCTTGGAGAAGGGGGGAGTGAAACTTTTAACCGGGAAGCTTGGAAGAGAGCTTATTAGCCTGCTTTAACATTTTAGCTTTCACGCTTCCGCTGAGGCTGAAGGTGATGGCTGCCAGAATAGTGTTAAACCGTCTGTTGGATACCACGCTTAGAGAGGGAGAGCAGGCTCCAGGAGTATACTTTAGGCCCGACGAGAAATGCATTATCGCGGAGAAGCTCTACCGCGTCTTGGGGGAGAAAGGCCTCATCGAGGTGGGGCAGCCCTACAGCCCCAAATACAGGGACAGTGTGGAGGCTGTTGTACGCTATTTCCGCGAGAAAGGCTACGACTTGAACAGGCTTTTAAGCCACTGCAGGACGAGGAAGGAAGACGTCGACATCGCCCACGAATGTGGAACAGGCGGCGTAGTAGTCTTCATGGCTCCCTCAGACAGGCATCTCCAAGCCAAATTCGACGGAAAGGTCACCTATGAGAAGGCTTTGCAGATTATCGGGGAAACCGTGGAATACGCGAAGAGGGATTTAGGCTTCAAGATGGTTCAGTATACGGCTGAGGATGCGACCAGCGTTCCAGTGGAGAGGCTTATCGAGGTTTGCAGGGTGGCGGAGGAGGCTGGAGCCGACGTGGTCAGAATTCCGGACACGAAGGGGCAGGTGGACCCTGAAACCTTCAGGGAGACCATTCGGAGGCTTAGGGGCAGCCTCCACGTTGAGGTGGACGTTCACTGCCATAACGACCGCGGGCTTGCCGTAGCCAACAGCATAGCCGGGCTTCAGGGCGGAGCCACCGGAGTTCACGTCTCCGTGATGGGTATAGGGGAAAGGGTGGGCATAGCTGACCTGGCTACCCTCGCCGACAACCTGGAAACCTTCTACAACGTGAAAACCGGGGTGAACTTCAGGGAGATCCCCAGCCTCTACAGTTATGTGGCTGCGGCTTCAGGCATACCTGTGCCACCCAACTTCCCCATCATGGGGAGATTCGCCCGCATCCATAAGGCTGGAATCCACCAGAAGGCTGTCCTCCGCGACCCCTCCACCTACGAAACCATCGACTGGTCGAGGTACGGGCTGGAGAGAGAATTCGAGTTTGGAGCCATGCAGTCGAAGGAGCTTGTGGACAGGCTGCTGGAAGGATTCGATGTTCCAGCGGAGGTTAAGAAGGCGATCGTGGAGGAGATAAGGGAAATCTCCATGAGTAAGGGTAGGCCTTTGAAGCTTTTCGAGGTGAAGAAGCTGGTGGAGGATAGGGCGGGGGTAAGCCTGGCTGGGAGGCTTCCCGCCGGCGAGGAGGTTGACGCCCTCATCTTTCTCAAGGTTAAACCTGCCTGCGACGAGTTAACCCTCATAAAGAACATTCGGCGGAAGTTCATGGAGTACGGTTATCCGGTTCTTGTCAGAGATATTGCGGGAGGCTGGGATTTCGTCATCGACGTGCGGGGGATAACCGACCCAGCCCTCCTCGACAAGATAACAGGAGAAATCCGCCGGGAAAACAAGGATATCCTTGAAACCAGCACCTCCATAGTCTTCGACGAATACCGGTAAAGCCTGGAAGCCAGCTTATCCATCTTCATGGAAAAACCTTCTTTCCCCTCTTTTAGAGGTGTACGGGAGCCTTGAAATTTACGTTTGGAAACCTGTCATAAACCCTTTTATAGGACCTCTCTCCATCTTACAGGCGAATCTAGAAGGTGCAGCCCTAGGCTATGAGTCAACCTTTACCCTCTCCAGGTTTCCTGCAGGAGGAAGCTTGGAAAATTAGAAGGCTGCTTTTTGGAGACGAGTTTTTAAGGGTGGTGAATAGGCCTCCTTGTACGCCGTTATAGTTGGATTAAGCGGTGTCGGGCAAAGCCTAGCCAAGATCCTCATAGAGCGAGGCTACGACGTAGCCATCATAGACAAAAACGAGGAGCGCTGCGAAAAGTTCTCCTCCGAATATGATGCCCTAGTCATCTGCGGGGACGCTGTTGAGAAGGATACCCTCCGCGATGCTGGAGTGGAGAAGGCTGATGCGCTGGTGGCTGCCACGGGAGACGACTCGGTAAACCTGATGGTCGTATCTATGGCGAAGGAGTATGGTGTGAAAAACCTGGTGGCTGTCGTCAGGAACTCTGAGCATGTGGAGCTTTTCCAGAAGCTCGGGGTTAGGGTTATTGTTCCCGACGAGGTTGTGGCTGAACATCTCTACCAGCACCTCTACAGGGTTAAAGACTTCCTGATTCTCGGGGAGGGTAAGGCTGAAATCTTCGTGGTCAGGGTGGAAAACGGTTCAGGTAAAACTCTCAAGAACATGCATGTGCCCAATGGAAGCCCTGTGATAGGCATTTTCCGCGACGGCAAGCTAATTGTCTCGCCGCCGGAAGACACCATCTTGGAGAACTGCTACGAGCTGCTGTTTTACACGAGCAAGCTTAAGCC
>QMYF01000003.1 GCA_003662515.1 Candidatus Hecatellales archaeon
CGATGATTGTTCCCTTAGTGATTACTCCCCGCCGGCTATATTCAACGTTGGAAGGATTCCTCACCACTCTTATGATGGTTGCCTTAACGGTTTTACCTGTCTTGGGGTCGGAAACCTGAACGGTTTCAGCCTTCTTAAGCCTAACCTTAATGTTGCCTCCGCGAACCCTGTCCACCACTCTCTCCTCGGGGCCTGGAACCGTCTCCACGGGGAAGCCGCCCTTCTCAAATTTCCGCCTTCCACGGTAAGGCTTCCTTTTGCCACCTGTAGGTTTCCTCTTGTGAAGGTCTGAATGCCACAAGCCTCAGGTTCACGCCCCCAACTTCTGGAAGGCTTGGACAAGCTATGGAGAAACCTTAAGCAGATTAAAAGGTTTCCGGCTACTTTAAGATTCCGTGGCCTATAAGCCGCCAGCGTCCGGCAATCCTCCGGCTTAAAGCCACCCTTGAACCCTCCCTAGCGCAGATAGGCTTCTTGAGGGAAACCTCAATATAGCTGTCCCTGCTCGAGGTAATAGCTCCCACTGTAACCGTGGTTCCAGAGTTGACCACCAGGATTTCCCCTGTCTTCAAGGGTTCAACCTCCACCAGTTCAGGTGTTCCAATAGCGTACTTGAAAAGCTCCACTTCAACGCCTATCTGGCTTAGGGTTTCAGGCAGGCTTCCAGGCTTACCCACCACGTTTCCAATGAGGCCGTCAGCCTTAGTGAAGGAGGGGTCAAGCATGGTTCCCACGCCTACCAGGCCTCCGCAGCCAGCCTCCTCCACGCTTCTCCCCCCAGCCATCAGGCTTGTGATCTCCGTGAAGAGAGGTTCATAGTTTCCACCTTCCTTGAGGCGGACTCCAGGCCTAATCTCGATTTCCTCTCCAACCCTAAGCTTGCCTTCAACTATGGTTCCGCCTATCACGCCTCCCTTCAAGTCTTCAATGCTGGTTCCAGGCTTGTTGATGTCGAAGGAGCGGACCACATGCATGAAGGGAGGCTTTGAAGGGTCCCGTTTAGGCGTGGGAATACATCGTTCAATAGCCTCAATAAGCAGGTCAAGGTTTACCGCATGCTGAGCTGAAACAGGAATTATGGGAGCATCGCCGTAAAGGGTTTCCTCAGAGAGAAACTTCCTTATGGCTTCATAATTCTCTTTAGCCTTCTCCTTGTCCACAAGGTCAACCTTGTTCTGAACCACCACAAGGTTTCGCACACCAATAATTTCTAAGGCTTTAACATGCTCTCTGGTTTGAGGTCTTGGAACAGGCTCGTTGGCAGCTATTACTAGGATGGCTCCATCCATGACGGAGGCTCCGGAAAGCATGGTGGTCATGAGGATTTCGTGGCCTGGACAGTCTACGAAGCTTACAGCCCTCAGAAACTTTGTTTTCTCCCCGCAAAGCGGGCAGATAGGCTTGGTGGTGTAGCAGTCCGGAGGCTCATGGTTAGGGCAACGGTAAAAGCCGCAGTCAGCATAGCCTATCCTAATGGTTATCCCTCTCCTAAGCTCCTCTGAGTGGCGTGCAGCCCATATTCCGGTTAAACCCTGAATGAGGGTGGTTTTACCATGGTCGACGTGGCCTGCAGTGCCAATGTTGATTTCAGGCTGCCTTGGAAGAGGCTCCGGCACGGCTACCCACCAAACCTTAGAGCGAAAACATTAGAATGAATGCTGAACTGCGTAATATGTTTTCACGGCTCACCTGCGCCAGGGAATAGGGACGCTGTCAAGCCTCCACCTAGGCTTAACCTGGCTTCTCTCCACGGAAACCTGAACACCGCAACGGTAGGCTAGAATTCCAGTCCACGCGATCTGCGCTCCACAGTCTCCACTATATTCTCGGGGAACCACTAGGAAGCGGGCTCCATGCTCCCTCGCCACTATCCGAAGCTTCTTCTGAAGCGTTCGGTTGGCCGCCACCCCACCAGCGAGAAGCAGCTCCTTCTTCTCGAGGAAGGCGAGAGCCCTCTCCGCGGCTTCAGCCAAGGCTGAAAAAGCTACTTCCTGAAGGGAGAAGCAGAGGTCTTCCAGCCGATGCACCCCCTCCCTTAAAAGTTTAACTGTGTAGGTTAGAAGGCCTGAATAGGAGACATCGTTCCCCTTAACGGTTAAGGGTAGCTCCACAAACCTTTTCCCTTCTCCTGCCAGCCTTTCCACCATTGGGCCTCCCGGCGAGGGCAGTCCAGCCTCCCTGGCGAAGGCGTCTAAAAGGTTTCCCAGCGTGATGTCTTCTGTTTCCCCGAAAACCCTCCACCTCCCAGCTGAGAAAGCCACGATGGAGGTGTGGCCTCCGGAAACCAGCACCACCAAGGGGTCTACGGCGCCTGTTTTGAGAGCGGCCAACTCGATATGCCCGATGGCATGATGCACGGGAACCAACGGGACTTTAAGGTAGAGGGCTAGAGCTCGGGCCACTGTGGCTCCTGTTCTGAGGCAGGGCCCTAAACCTGGACCCTGCGAAAAAGCCACAGCGTCGATCTGGCTTGGCTTAACCCCCGCCTTCCTGAAGGCTTCCTTAAGGGTGGGAGCGGCCTGCTGAGCGTGATGTTGAGCGCTCTCCCTGGGGTGAATTCCCCTGCCTGGCGGAGGCTTATAGACGCTCCGCTCGTCGGAGAGGATTTCCCCTCGGCCTGTAACCAGGCTTACCCCGAAGGTGTGGGCTGTACTTTCAATCCCCAAGCAGATTTCAGTTTTCTCCAAGCTAACTATGCCTAATAAGGGGAGAGGCAAATTAATGTTTAGCAGAGGGGAAATGAGGCTTTTAAGGAAGGGTGCCGAAGCAAACCTTTACCTTTCCACTTTCCAAGGCTGCAAGGCCCTGGTTAAGCATAGGGTTAGGAAAGCCTACCGGATACCCAAACTTGACCGGAGAATCAGGACGCTGAGAACGGTTCATGAGGCTGAGCTGCTTCATGAGGCTAAGAAGGCAGGAGTTCCAACACCCCTAATCTACTTCCTCGACAAAAATGAGGGAAAACTCGTCCTCCAGTTCGTGGAGGGGGAGAGACTTAAAGAAATTTTGGATAGGGATGTTTCTCAGGCTAAGGTTGAAAAGCTGGGGGTTAGGCTGGGAAGCCTTATAGGGAAACTTCACAGGAGGGGGATAATCCACGGCGACCTAACCACCTCCAACGTTATCATCACTCCTGAAGGGGGAATGGTGCTGATAGACTTTGGCTTAGGCTTCTACTCCCAACAGTTGGAAGACCGGGGGATGGACCTTCACCTTTTGAGGCAGGCCTTGGAAAGCTACCATACCAGGCTGGCTAAACCTTTCTTCCAGGCCGTCTTGGAAGGCTACGGGAAAATCATGGGTGCAGAAAGGCTTAGGGAGGTGGAGGCTAAGCTTAAGGAGATTAAGGCTCGGGGACGCTATGTGCCTCCGGAGGAGCGCGGCTGAAAGCTTAGAGAAGTTTAAGTTTCCCAGTAACCTTGTCTACGAGGCTTATGGGGCCAGGGCCTATTCCCAAGCATGTAACCGTGCCCGGCGGAAGCTCTGTTAACCCTCGGTCTTGAACCAGCTCTGCTGGGAGGCCAAGCTTTTCCGCTTCCTCCTTAAGCTTTAAAAGCTCCTCAAGGTTTTCCACCTTCAAAATTACCTTACGCTGGCCTTCCTCCAGCCATCTCCTCCACCATTCCGTCCTATTCTTCCTTGCCTTTTCCGCTGCCAAAACAGCCGCGTGAGCCACCTGGCCGCAGAGCTTCCCCTTAGAGATTTTAAGGTCTCCTCTAACCACAATGTTCTGCGTGTATTCGAATCTGGCTGGCTCCTCCAATTCTCCCTCTTTTCCGCCTAGGGCAGAAGCCATATATAGGAGTTTTAGCCTTCCCCTCTCATCTAAGACTTAAAGGTTAAAGTTTATGGAGGGCAAAGCTTGGAGGCCGCTCTCAGAACCGGGGAAGTCAAGGTTCCCATCTGCACCTCCTGCGGCAGAACCATTATCCCTATGGAACGTTACGTGCGCTTCTCTTGTCCAAACTGCGGGCAGATAACCATTATCCGATGTGAGAAGTGCCGGAAATTCGGCCGGCCTTACAAGTGTGCTAAATGCGGGTTTGTAGGTCCCTAGGGTGAGGAGAAATATGGGTGAGGTTGTAGCTTCAATTAAGCTTCTTCCAGCTGAGGCAGACCTAGACCTGGAGAAGATTAAGGAGGCTGTGGTTAGGAGTCTTCCTGAGGGAGCTCGGATCCACAGGTTTGATGAGGAGCCGATAGCCTTCGGCCTTAAAGCCTTAATTGCCCATGTGGTTATGCCTGAAACTGAGGAGGGCTTCATGGAGAAGGTGGAGGAGGCTGTTAGGAAGGCTGAAGGAGTCGGGGAAGTGGAGGTTTTAATGGTTAGAAGGTTTTAAAGGGCTGATTTAAAGTTTATACGTCCGCTTTTCCGGCTTTAAATTAAAGCTTAAGTCTCACGGTCGATAACTGTTTATGAAGGGGAAGGCTCAGCGTTGGTGGCTGAAATCCAGCTAAGGGTTGCAGAGGCAAAACAGAGGGATGTGGGTAGGGGTAAGGCCAGGATAGACCAGAGAGCCATGGAAATCCTAGACGTGATGGCGGGAGACATTCTTGAAATTCGCGGCAAGAAGGTTACCGCGGCTATCGCCTGGCCAGCCTACCCTGAAGACCAAGGCTTAGACATAATACGTATCGACGGTTTAACGAGGAGGAACGCTCAGGTATCCCTTAACGAGTATGTCACAGTTAGGAAGGCTCTCGTCCATAATGCTTCCAGCGTAACCCTTGCCCCCGTAGACGTTAGAATAGAGTTTGACCCCGACTTCACCAATTTTGTTAAGTCTAGGCTTTTGGAGATGCCTCTGGTTGAAGGCGATATTGTGCTGCTCTCGGTTTTCGGGAATGCCATGCCCTTCACGGTGGCTAAAACTAAGCCCTCCGGAATTGTCAGGGTGACCTCCAGCACCATCTTCCAAGTGTTAAGCGAGCCTGCCCCCGAGAAGAAGGGAATCCCAAGAATAACCTACGAGGATATTGGAGGCCTCCACGAGGAAGTTCAGAGGATAAGGGAGATGGTTGAGCTTCCCCTCCGCCACCCCGAGCTTTTCCAGAGGCTTGGAATAGACCCGCCTAAAGGCGTGCTGCTTCATGGGCCTCCAGGCTGTGGGAAGACGCTGCTCGCGAAGGCTGTGGCCAACGAGGCTAACGCCTACTTCATCAACATCAACGGCCCGGAAATTATGAGCAAGTTCTATGGTGAGTCTGAGGCTAGGCTACGGGAAATCTTCCAGAAGGCTCAGGAGAACGCTCCCAGCATCATATTTATCGACGAGATTGACGCGATAGCCCCGAAAAGGGAGGAAGTTGTTGGAGAGGTTGAGAAGAGGGTTGTGGCTCAGTTGCTCGCCCTCATGGACGGCCTTCAAACCAGGGGAAACGTGATAGTTATTGGAGCCACCAACGTGCCCAACATGTTGGACCCGGCTCTCCGCAGGCCGGGAAGGTTTGACCGGGAAATTGAGATTGGTGTTCCCGATAAGGATGGCCGCTACGAGATTCTGCTCATCCACACGCGAGGTATGCCCCTAGCCAAGGATGTGAACCTAAAGCAGCTAGCCGAAATGACTCACGGCTATACGGGAGCCGATATTGCCGCCCTCTGCAGGGAGGCAGCCATGAAGGCTTTAAGAAGGTATCTGCCCAACATCGACCTGGAGCAGGAGCGTATTCCTCCACAGATTTTAGAGAACATGGAGATTCGGATGGAAGACTTCCTTGCAGCTTACCGTGAGATAACTCCAACCGCCATGAGGGAGGTCTTCATCGAGATTCCCAACGTAAGGTGGGATGATATTGGAGGCTTAGATAAGGTTAAGGAGGAGCTTAGGGAGGCTGTGGAGTGGCCCTTAAAGTATCCGCAGGCCTTCCAGCGGATAGGAATCAGGCCTCCTAAAGGCATCCTCCTCTACGGGCCTCCAGGCTGCGGGAAGACGCTGCTCGCGAAGGCTGTGGCCACCGAGAGTGAAGCCAACTTCATCACGATTAAGGGTCCTGAAGTGTTCAGTAAGTGGGTTGGAGAATCTGAGAGGGCGATAAGAGAGGTGTTTAGGAAGGCTAGGATGGCTGCGCCCGCCATCATCTTCTTCGACGAGTTTGACGCCCTGGTTCCCCGCAGGGGGATGGGCTACTCCGACCAGGGAGTCTCAGAGCGGGTTATCAGCCAGCTGCTCACCGAGATGGACGGCATTATGAGCCTGGAAAACGTGGTGGTTATCGCCGCCACCAACAGGCCTGACATCCTAGACCCGGCGGTTCTAAGGCCGGGAAGGTTTGACAAGCTTATCTACGTGCCTGCCCCCGATGAGAAGGCTAGGATGGCTATCCTCAAGATTTACACGAAGAACATGCCTCTAGCCAGCGATGTAAGCCTTGAAGCCTTAGCCTCGCTGACTAAGGGCTATAGTGGAGCAGACCTGGAGGCCGTCTGCAGGGAGGCAGGGCTCAACGCCCTCAGGAGAGATATAAACGCTAAGGAGGTTACCATGCAGGACTTCAGGGAGGCCCTAAGCAGGATAGGGCCGAGCATAACGCCTGAAATGGAGAAGTTCTACGAGAGCTTTGGAGCCACCTACAGGAAGCAGCTGGAGAAAGCCCTCATACCGCCGCCCATCGCTTAACCTTTTACCTCTTCAAGCTTTCGCCTTCACGCTTCCAGCCGGAAACTGGAGGTTTAAAGTAGGCTATGTCAGCTGCTAAAATTTGGAGGCCTATTCCCCTTCAGCTTAGAATCCTAGAAATCCTCGACGATGCAGGCTCCCTCAGCGACGACGAGCTTTTGAAGGCTTTGGAGAAGCAGGGGGAGGAGGTTTCCATGGAAACCTTGAACAGGACGCTGCTTCAAATGGAGGTTAGAGGGCTTATCAGGGTTACCAATGCTCCGCGGGGCAGACGTAAAATAGAGCGTAAAAGGTAGGGTTAATAGGCTTCTCTTCTGTTTACCTTTTTTGGAGGCTTCCAAGCCTTGGGTGTAAACCTGGGAGACCTTATTCCCCGGAAGGAAACCACCCTCGAGGAGCTTTCGGGCAAAAGCGTAGCCATCGACGCCTATAACGCCCTATACCAGTTCCTTTCCATTATAAGGCAGCCCACCGGGGAGCCTCTCATGGATCGAACAGGGAGGATAACCAGCCATCTAAGCGGCCTCCTCTACCGGACAGCCAACCTCGTAGAGAAAGGAATAAAACCCGTCTACGTCTTCGACGGCACACCCCCCAGCCTGAAGGAGGCTGAAATCCAGCGGAGGCTGAAGGCCAAAGAGGAGGCAACCATCAAATACGAGGAAGCCTTAAAGCGGGGCGACCTAGAGGAGGCGAGAATCTACGCTCAGGCCACCAGCAAGCTTCAAGACTACATGGTGGAGGACGCTAAGAGGCTTTTAACCCTGCTAGGTATCCCTTGGGTTCAAGCTCCCTCCGAAGGTGAAGCGCAGGCAGCCTACCTGGCGGCTAAAGGCCATGTTTGGGCTTCAGCCAGCCAAGACTACGACTCCCTCCTCTTCGGAGCCCCCAGGCTTGTGAGAAACCTAACCATTACTGGGAGGAGAAAGCTTCCCAGGAAAAACGTGTATGTGGAGGTTAACCCGGAAATCGTTGAGCTGGAGGAAGTTTTAAACGTTTTAGGGATCAATAGGGAGCAGCTTGTTGAGATAGGAATCCTCGTTGGAACAGATTATAACCCTGAAGGCGTGAAGGGGATAGGCCCTAAAACCGCCCATAAAATGATTAAGGAGTATGGGCGGCTGGAAGCCTTGGAAGCCTCGTTGAGGGCTAGGGAAAACGGCCTCCCGGAAAACTGGAGGCAGATAAAGGAAATTTTCCTTAACCCTGAGGTAACCGACGACTTCAAGATTGAGTGGAAGACTCCTGACGTGGAGGGTGTGGTTTCCTTCCTTTGCGGTGAAAGAGACTTCTCGGAGGATAGGGTTAGAAACGCGCTGGAAAAGTTTAAGGTTGGGATGCGGGAGCTCCGCTCTAAGAAGACTTTAGACGCCTGGTTCGGCTAAAGGTAGCTTCCAATCCCTGGGATATCCTTCCGTCCCACCACGTTTTTCACAGCGTAAATTAAAGCGTTAGCATAGAGAATGGTGAAGTCTGCCACATCCTCGGCTGGAACCCGGAAAGGTAAACCTTCAACATCGTAGAGAACCTGAATTTCGTCGGGAAACTCAGGCTCATTCCTCCGCATCAAGTAAACTATTTTCAGGTTTCTTATAGGCTCAAAGGCCACAGCCCAATCAATGGAAGGATCTTCAAGCGGGGGAGGATCTAAAAGTTTTCCTCCAACGGCTTCAGCCGCCTTTCCAGCCTCCTCCTTATTTACATGCTTGAGAATTTCAGTTCTAATCTTTAAGCCGTTTCTTATGAAGGCTTCATGAGCCTTTCCACCCTCAAAGAAAACTATGTTTACAAGCTTCAACCATGGAATCCTCCCTTCCCAGCGCTATAAACCTGTAAGCCTTAAAACTTAATAGTTCTCCCATCCTCATATCCTCTGACATCCAAATGGGAAAACCCGGCTTTCTCCAGCTTTTCCTTCTCGCTGTTATAGTCTTCTCAACCTTAGCCTTAACCTTCAACCCTTCCCAGGCAGCTTCCAAGGGAAAAATAGTGGTGGCCGTAAGCATTCCTCCCCTCGCCGAATGGGTGGAAAAAGTTGGGGGAAACAGGGTTGAAGCGCTGGTTTTGATTCCTAAGGGGGCCAGCCCCCACCTCTATGAGCCTCCACCATCCACCCTTCTGGAAGCCTGCAAAGCCAAACTCATCGTTATGGTAGGTTTAGGGTTGGAGCCTTGGACAGAGAAAATTATCCAAATCAACCCGGAGGCAAAAATTTTGAGGGTGGCTGAGGGAGTTAAGCTTCGAAGCCTTGAAGGTAAACCTGACCCGCATGTCTGGCTTTCCTTGAAGGTTGCAGTGAAGGCTGTTTCAAGGATAGCGCAGGCTTTAGCGGAGCTCGACCCAGACCACGCCGGGTTTTACCGGGAGAACGCTGAAGCCTACCAGGCTGAGCTTTTAAGGCTTCACCGGGAAATCGAAACTATGCTTTCCAAGTTTAAGGGTGAAACCCTCCTTGTAGCTCATCCTGCCTGGGGATATTTCGCCGACGACTACGGGCTTAAACAGCTATTCATAGGGGATGACCCTTCACCCGCCAGGGTTGCCAGCGTCATCGAGAAGGCTAGAAGCCTTGGGATTAAAACGGTTTTCGCCGAGCCTTTCTCCAGCCTTAAAACCGTGGAGCTTGTGGCTGGCGAAATAGGAGGGAAAATTCTTTTCCTTGACCCTCTTCCAGCAGACTACGTGGAAGGTTTAAGAAGAAATGCTTTAACCATTATGGAGGGTTTGAAAGATGGCTGAGGCTGTAAGCCTGAAGGACGTATGGGTTCGCTACGATGGGGAGCCTGTGCTTGAGGCTGTCTCCCTTAAGGTTGAGGAGAAAGATTTCCTCGCCATTCTCGGCCCAAATGGAGGCGGGAAAACCACCCTTCTAAAGGTCATCCTAGGCCTAGTCAAACCTGAGAAGGGGGAAGTTAAAGTTTTTAACATGCCTCCGGTGAAAGCTAGGAGGTTTATAGGCTATCTTCCCCAGCGAAGCCAGTTTAACCCTGAAATCCCCCTCAGAGTTTTAGATGTGGTTTTAATGGGAAGAGCGGGAGTTAGAGGCCTGCTTAAAGGCTATAAGAGGGAGGATGTGGAGGAGGCTCTTGAAGCTTTAAGCCTGCTGGGGATGGAGCAGCTAAAAGACAGGTTTTTCAGGGAGCTTTCCGGAGGAGAGCAACAGAAGGTTCTAATTGCCAGAGCCTTAGCTTCAAATCCTAAAATGTTGCTGCTTGACGAGCCCACTGTAAGTGTTGACGCTGAAGGACAGGCAAAGTTCTACGAGTTTCTCAAGGATTTAAGCGGGAAGCTGACGGTTATCCTCGTCACCCATGATGTTACAGCCATCTACCCCTTCGTGGACAAAATAGCCTGCCTTAACCGGAGGCTTTACTTCCACGACTCGAAGGAGGAGGCTGCCAAGGAAATCTTGAAGGCTTACCAGTGCCCAGTGGAAATGCTGGCTCACGGGCTTCCACATCGAGTATTACAGGAGCATGGGGAGAAGGGTGGGAGGGAAGCCTGAAAGGCGGTTTAGGGTTCACCGTTTGGGCAGCCCTCATCATCGCCGCCATCCTAGCCTACCGGCTTTCACCCATCCTCCACTACGGGTTTGTTAGGGCTGCCCTGGCCGCCGGCCTGCTGGCAGGCATCCTAAGCGGCATAATCAGCGTTTACATTGCGGTTAAAAGGGTAACCTTGATGAGTGGCGGAATCTCCCATGCAGCCTTCGGAGGGGTGGGCTTAGGCTACCTCCTAGGCGTAAACCCCCTGCTGGCAGCCATCCCCTTCTCGCTGGCAGCCACCTTCCTAGCCTTAGCCCTAGGCCGGAAAGCCAGGGTGCACGAGGATGCAGCGCTCTCCATTCTTTGGGCTGGAGGCATGAGCCTAGGCATCCTCTTCGTGGCTTTGGGTGGCCGGGGATTCGGTCACGACCTTCTAGGCTACCTTTTCGGAAGCCTCTTCGCGGTTTCAACCTTTGAGCTTACACTTATTTTGGCGATTGCGGCCTGCGTGCTGGCTGTGGTAGCCCTCTTCCATAAAGATTTCATGGTTATCTGTTTCGACGAGGATTATGGGCGGGCTTTAGGCCTGCCCGTGGACAGGCTTAACCTTCTCCTTATGTGCATGGCAGCCTTAACCGTTATAGGCTTGATAAGGGTGGTGGGAGTTCTCCTAGCTATAGCCCTCTTGGTAATCCCAGCCATGGTGGCGTTAAAGCTTGGGGGAAGCCTAAGGCAGGTGATGGCTTCCTCCATTCTGCTGGCTGTCTCCTTCATCATCTATGGAGCCTGGTTCTCCTACATGTTCGACCTGCCCTCGGGAGCAGCCGTCCTTCCAGCTTCAGCCCTCCTCTTCGCTCTGGCAGGCGTTGAAAAAGCTTTAAGAAGGCCTTAAAGCAAGCCTTTATGCCCGTAGGCCCCCCTTAAGGGGACGAAAGCTACGCCTAGAAGGTCTTCCTCCTCCACCCTTCCGTTGGAACGCTTCCTTACAAGTCTTAAAACCTGGTAGGAGTAGGGGTCTCCAACAGGGATAACCATTATTCCCCCGGGTTTAAGCTGCTCGAGGAGTGGTGGAGGAACGCTTGGGGCTGCAGCCGTAACCAGAATGCGGTCGAAGGGAGCATACTCGGGGAGGCCGAGGGTTCCATCCCCCTCCACCACGGTAACCCTACCCGCGTAAGAGTTGGCTTCAAGGTTTCTCCGAGCCATTTCCGCCAGCTCCTTAACAATTTCCACCGTGTAAACATGGCCGGGGTTCTCCGCTTCCCGGGGAGCCACAATTTCAGCCACCACGGCGGCGTGGTAGCCGCAGCCAGCCCCTACCTCCAACACTTTATGGCCAACCTCCAATTCGAGAAGCTCGCACATCATGGCTACCATGTGGGGGGCTGAAACCGTTTGACCCCAGCCGATGGGGAGAGGCGTATCATAGTAGGCTTGATTTTTCAGCCTCGCGGGAACAAATTTTTCCCTGGGAACTTTAAGCATGGCTTCGGCAACCTTCCTACTTCTTATGACTCCTTCAGCCTTCAGGTTTTCCACAAGCCTTCTACGTTCAGCCTCAAAATCTATCAAGGGAGGCTTCCACCCTTCCACGGGGCGAGCCTAAAGATATGGAGGCGTGGAAGACAGATAAAGGCTTCAGCCACCCGTAACCTTTAAGTCTTCCACAAGAATCCAGGGAGCAACCAGGCCTCCTACACCTCTAACATTGGAAGCTAAAGCCTTAATCTTCTCTAAAACCTGGTAAATGGTTCCGGCCAGCATGATGCTTCTCACAGGCCTTGAAAGGCTTCCACCCTCAACCCTCCAGGCTGGAGCAGCTACAACCGAGAACTCGCCAGTCACAGGGTTGCTGCTGTGGGCTCCCTGAAGGAAGGGAACATAATAGCCCTCACCCACCTCGCCTAAAAGGCTTTCAACGCTTTTGGTTGAGGGCTCAATTCGAAAGTTGGTTGGATCTATGATGGGGGTTGAAGCGTAGGAGGCCGGTCTAAAAGCGTTGCCAGTGCTGCTAACCCCATCCTTCCCAGCCCTATAATGGTCGTAGAGAAAACCCTTCAGAATCCCGTGTTCAACTAGGGTAGTGCGCCTGGCAGGCGACCCTTCATCGTCAAACCCCCAGCTGTGAAGCCCTCCCTCCATGAGGCCGTCATCCACTATGGTAAGAATTTTTGAGGCCACCGGTTTCCCCAGCTTACCTTTAAGCGGAGACCTACCCCGCTGAACATTATCAGCCTTAAAGGCAGGCATAAGGGTATAGGATAACAGGTCTAAGAGGGCATGCTGGCCGAAGACAATGGAGAACCTTCCATCTTCGCCTCTCCCAGCCCCTAGGGCTGAAACGGCAAGCCTAGCAGCCTCCACTCCAACTTTTTCCAAGTCAAGCCTTAAACTTCGGGAGGCGTCAAATTCATGGCAGGAGGGCGTCGTCTCCCCAGCCTCCTTAGCC
>QMYF01000004.1 GCA_003662515.1 Candidatus Hecatellales archaeon
GAAAGGTTGGACTCGAAGTTTATTTTCTGGCTTCACGAGGCTAAGAGCTTAGAAAGGGCGGAGCAGCTTTTCAAGGAGAGGCTGGAGCCAGGCTTCCACCTGGTGGTGAGGCTTCGAAGGCTTCAAGCCGAAAGACGTATCTACCTGGTTACCGCTCTCCCCGAAACCTTGGCCTCCCTTTTAGGCTTTAGGGTTTTCCGCACCATGGATGATGCCTTACATACAGCTTTCCGAGGGTTGGGTGGGGGAAGAGTTTTGGCGGTGCCGCAGGCCTTGAAGGTTTTGCCTAAAATTAGAGGGGCATGAAAACCACGGCGCTGAGAACTAGGATGGCATAGGCGAGGACGCCTAGGGCGAGTCTCCCCCTAGATAGAGGCGAAAGGTCGTCGAGAGGCCCCATATGTTTTCTTCCCATAAGGAAGAGGATGAGGAGGCCGAAGAACCAGAAGCCTGTGAGGAAGGCTACCACCACTCCTATGAAGGAGGCTACCATGTGGCCTTTCTCGCCGAACATGGCTCTTGCAATGTGGCCTCCGTCTAGCTGCCAGGCTGGAAGCAGGTTTAGGTAGGTTATGACGAAGCCTATCCAGGCAGCCATCCCGATGGGCGGCATAAGCATGAAGTTTCCCGCAGCCTCAGGCGCGAAAGCCGTCATGATAAGCTCCCAAGCCAGCGTGGAAGGCAGGCTTATCAAGCTGATTCCTTGGGCTTCAAGCTGAGCCATAAAGGAGGGCTCCACAATCCTGCTCATGTTTACCGCTAGGATGGCTACGAGAATGGTTATGATGAAGCCTGTTACAGGCCCGCTGAACCCCAAGTCGAAGAGCTGGTCTCGGTTTACTGGAGGCTCCTTCTGCATGATGACGGCTCCCAGGGTTCCGAAGCCTATGGGGAAGGGTGGCCCCGGGATAAAGTAGGGCAAAGTAGACTTTATCCCGCTTATCATGGCTGAAATTTTATGTCCAAGCTCGTGGAGGCCTACGATGGCGAGGAGGGCGATGGTGAAGAACGCTGCATGCATGTAAATGTTTTCTTGGAAAATTCTGCTCCAAACCGTGGAGTTTATGTATCCGCTTATGAAGATGGTGACCACGGTTATGGCGAAGAGGATGGGTGGAAGCCTGCTCGGCTTCTCCGAAACCGGAGGCTTAACCAGAACCTTAATGGTAGGCTCTCCCCTAATGCTGCGGAGCAGCGGAATTAAACCGTAGGGTTTAAGCTTTTTCACCAGCCTTTGGAAGGCCTGCTTCGTGTCGGGGTGAACTTTAATCTTGAAGCTGGGGGAGCCGAACTCGAAAACCACAGCCTCCACAGGGAACTCAGACTCTATTATGCTTTGAACCTCAGCAAAGCTTATGATGGGTGTAATCTGAACTGGCTCCTCGTTTTTACGGTTCATGTTCTGCTTCCTGCCAGCGTTTCCATCCATGTTAAAGGTTTAGGAGCCATTAAAGGGTAACGTTTAACCTTTAACCCGGAAGATTCATATTTGTATCCTTAAAATTGTAGTCTATTTCAGGCTGGGTAGGGGATAATGGCTGGCGGGGCAGCCTACAAGGTCAGAAGATTCCGGGAGGAAGACCTCTCCAGCGTGGTGGAAATAAACAGGAAATGTCTCCCTGAAAACTATTCCTCCACCTTCTTCATCGACATTTACCGTTCCCACCCTGAAACCTTTCTTGTGGCTGAATGGGAGGGGAAAGTGGTAGCCTACATCATGTGCCGTGTTGAACATGGTTTTTCCGAGCTTTCCCGCCTGAGAATTGTGAGGAAAGGCCACATTATTTCGCTGGCTGTGCTGCCTGAGCATAGGCTTAAAGGTTTAGCCACCCTGCTGCTCGTTAAGGCTATGGAGGCTCTCCACAGCAGGTATGGTTGCAGTGAAGTATATTTAGAGGTTAGGGTTTCCAACCAGCCTGCCATAAACCTCTACCGTAAACTAGGCTTCAAAGAGGCTAAAATCATAAACCACTACTACATAGACGGTGAAAACGCTTTCCTGATGGCTAGGAGGCTCCCCCTAGGAGAGGGGGAGGAGAAAACTTTTCTCTCAGCTCTGCAGGCTGCCCTAGATTCCTCCTAAAGGTTCACAGGTTTTCCTCCCCGCATCACCGTTTCCCCATCCACGAGAAGCTCCCCCCTACTCATATCTTTTATCATGTCGAGATGGCTGGACGCCTTGTTTTTCCCGTGGTAGGCGCCGGTGTTGCTTCCTATGGCTATATGGATGGTTCCATAGATTTTCTCGTCGACAATTATGCTTCCCCCCGTGTATTCTGCTCCAGGGTTGCAGCCTATCCCCAGCTCCGCGATTCTATCTTTATCGCCTGTGTTGGCTTCAAGGAAACGGCTGAAAACCTCTACGCCCTCTTGGGCCTCATATTCGGCCACTCGTCCCTCCCTGAACACCAGTTTTAAGCCTCGGATTTTTCCGAAGCTTGGAATGGCAACCCTCCCAAATTTTATGACGCCTTCAGCAGTCTCCTCGAGAGGGGCCACAAAGACTTCCCCTGAAGGAATGTTTAAGCCTACGTCGCCCCGGGCGATATCCTCCTCGGAAAGGTATCCGTCGTCTACAAGGATGGGCCTACCCTTAATGTTAAAGGTTAAATTGGTTCCATCCTCAGCCCTAATCGTAACCTGGTCTCCCCCCTCTAAAGCCTGCCGATAGTAGTGGCAAAGCCTTCGCACTTCCTCGCTGAAGGAGAACCTTATGCTGTTGAAGAAGATTTCCCTGAACTTTTCAACGGGGCACCCATAGCCTTCCGCAGCTCCAGGTATAGGCCATCCAAAGTAAACCCAGCGAACCTTCCGCTGGTCCAAGATTTCTCTGAGCTTCTGCTTGTGGGGGGCAGCCAGCTTAACCCTGTCGGTAAGGTTTTGACTCCAGTTGGGGTTGTCCTCCTCGCCAATATAGATGGATACGTCTATGGTTTTGGCTAGGGCTTCAGCCATGGGATTCATTTGGGCTAAAGATTCCTCCGGGGAGAGGGTGAACCTGGCCTTCTGTCTGGCTGAACTGTAGGGTAGGAGAAGCGTGTGAGCTCCAACCTTCCAGCATTCCTCCTCCACCTTTAAGGCGAACCTTTCACAGGTGGGGTCCGTCGCATTATAGGTTATGCGGACGGCTTCAAAACTGCCGTCAGGCTTCCTTCCAACCTTTAAAGATTCCCGGATAAGCTTTCCGGCGAGTTCCTCCATCTCTTTATCTGTGAGCTCTCCAGCCATTTCAACCACGAGAGAAATATAGCTGGGCTGGGTTAATGTGCATTTAGGCTTGAGGAGCCATGAAGTTTATGCTTGTAATTGGGGATGGAATGTCGGATGAGGTTAGGCCTGGAACCCCTCTGGCGGAGGCCTACCACCCCTACATGGATTTCATCGCCTCCAACGGGCTCTGCGGCCTCCTAGACACGGTTCCTGAAGGGTTCCCGCCAAGCTCCGAGGTTGCCATCATGAACATCCTCGGCTATGATCCCCGACGCTACCAGATTAGCCGTGGCCCCCTTGAGGCGGCAGGCTTAAAAATTAGGCTTAGGGAGGGCGAGATCGCTTTACGTTGCAACCTGGTTACGGTTAGGGAAGGCCGGCTTGTAGACTATTCGGCTGGCCATATTTCGACGGAGGAGGCTGCAGAGCTTTTGGAAGCCTTGGAGAAGGAGAGGATTGGGGGAGGCGCCTTAAGCTTCCATGTGGGGGTTAGCTATAGGCATGTGGCCGTGTTGAAGGGTGGCTCGGAAGCCTTAGAATGCTACCCGCCTCACGACCATATGGGCGAACCCTTAGACAGGCTGAAGATTAAGGCTTTAAGTGGGGAGGCTGAAGCCTCGGCGAGACTGCTAAACAAGGTTTCAGAGGAATCCTTCAAAATTCTTTCCCGCCACCCTGTGAACCTGGAAAGGGAGAAGAAAGGTAAAAATCCTGGAAACATGGTTTGGTTTTGGGCTCCAGGGGGGAGGCCTAACCTTCCCCCCTTCATGCAGGCTTTCAATCTTGACGGTGCAGCCATCTCGGCGGTGAACGTGGTGAAAGGTTTAGCCTTCCTCTTAGGCATGCAGGTTATCGAGGTTCCGGGGGCAACCGGCTATCTTGACACGAACCATGAGGGGAAGGCTGAAGCCGCCCTCAAAGCCTTAGACTCCTACGATTTCGTGCTGGTCCACGTGGAGGCTCCCGACGAGGCAGCCCATCAGGGAGACTTCAAGCTTAAAGTTAAGGCCATCGAGGATTTAGATGAACGGCTGCTCAGAAGGCTGGTGGAAGGCTTAGAAGAGCGCAGGGAAGAGTTTGCAATAGCTGTTCTCCCCGACCATGCCACACCCGTCAACGTTAAAACCCATACGAGGGATCCTGTCCCCTTCGCCTTCTACACTTTCCCGCCTAGACCCGGCAGGGTTAGGCCTGCCGAAAGGTTTGATGAGGTTTCAGCCAGCCGTACAGGTTTAAGGCTGGAAGCCTCCAAGTTTATGTCTTTCTTTCTCGGCCGAGGTTTCCCTTAGTCTTCAGCTTTAAGGCGAAGAATATGGCGAGGCATAGGGCGGCGGGAGCGTAGAAAATGTAGATTTCAAATTCCGGGTTTAACACCGGGCCGTACAGGATTTTGGAAACCTGGAGGATTACGGCTGCTATGATGATTATTAGGAAGGCTTGAAGCCAGCCTTTAGGCTCTTGAATGCTTAAGTCTCCTCACCTAGAGGAGGTCTTGCAAGGCCACGTCAACATAGCTTCCATCTGGAAGCTTCCTTCGAATGGTTATGGGTAAAACTTTCCTTTCAAGCTCCAGCCTGGCAATGTCGATGGGCTTGGTTACCCCTTCAGGAACCTCTATAAGGACGGGGGCTCCCAGGCTTATTTGGAGGGCTCGAGCTCCAATAACTCTAGCCTTCTCAAACCTGGTGAGCTTGGGAGGACCGATAATAGATATTTTGGACTCTATAGTCTTTAACCCCCAAATAACCCTCCAATTTTCAACTCAGCGCAGCCGGCCTTCACCTGAGGCCGGAAACCTTGGTTCAAAGCTTAAATGCAAGGGCGGCCTTCACCAAATAACTTCCAGTATAAAGCTAAAACATCAGTTGAGATATATAGTTTATAAATTTTACCGCAGCAAACCTCAGATTTCAACGGTTTCGGCTCCTATTTGCTCTCCGAGGCTTACCAGCACAGCCTTAAGGTTGCCGTAGGCTAAAACCTGATGGTTGCCTGAAAGCTTCAGCAAGGTTTCCGGGTTTCCTGAAATTTCTATTTCGGCTTGGGTTCGGCAGAGCTTGAGGTTTCCAAGCTGGCTTTCAACAAGGTTTCCTGAGGCTACGGTGAGCCTTAACGGTTTGAGGGAGAGGTGGGCGAGGGTTACCTCCCCCTTGGCTAGCGGGACATCCAAGGCGGCTCCAGCACCAGTTTCAAAATGGCTTCTCACCTTCATGAGGCTTCCATGCTCGGCAAGCTGGTAGGGCGCTGTGCAGTGAGCCAAAGTTACCTTACTTTCCTTGAAGTCTACCTTGGAGAGGTTGGCTATCCACGTCGGCCTGCCTGAGGCTTCAGCCAAGGCTACGTAGAGGGGGAGAGCCGCCAGGTCTGCCTCGCAGAGCGCTGGGATTCCATCGTCGTTTAGCAGGGAGAGGGCGAGGCAAGGGGTGAAACCGTTTTGAACGATGAAGCTGAAGCAGTCTATGGTTAGGGTGGAGGCTTCCAGCTGGGAGGCGATTTCCCTCATGGCTAGGTAGAGTCTTAAAGGTTTCTCCAGCTCTGAGGTTTCCAGCTCAAGGATTTCAGCCTTCCTAAGCCTTTCCCTTAAAAGGTCCTCAACCCTAGACTGGGGAAACCTGTTTAACGTTTCCTTTAACCCTTCAAAAGAGTAAAACACCGTTTTTATGCCGAAGATTCTGGAGATTTCCTCAGCTTCGCTTTTAAATCTTTCTTTGCGTTCATCCCCGGTGAAGAGGAGTAGGGTTAGCTGGCTGAGCTTTCTTAGGAGGTTGGAGGCTTGAGCCTCCGCGAGGATGCCGCTTGGAGGATGGTCCAGACTTCCGTAGAGCAGTTTCCCCCTCCAAAGGTTTCTAGCCTCCATTTTCTCTTTGGCGCTTAGGGCTGAGGGCAGACTGTTATTTTCGTCGTAAGCCCAGAGAAGCCATCTTTTCCCTGAAGCCAGCTCGGCGGCGAGGCTGCTGGCTCCCCCGCTGGCTATGAAAACCACTACGGCGTCGTATTCTTCAGGGTTGAAGAGGGGTGCTTCCTCCACGCTGACTACAGGCTTTAGGGGGCCGAAAACCTTGATATTCTCCTTCTCCAGGGTTTTTCTTGCCTTCAGAATTCTGCTTGAAACCTTCCCTCGGTGAATGGGGGAGGCTACGGGGATGAGGAATACCGTCGGCTTCTCCATTTTTAGGCCTCCCGAGCAGGCTAGACGGGTGTTCTCAGCCGCCACGTAAAAGGATTTATAGCTTCAGGTCTGGGAAAGATTTTACGTGGGTGTGTTGAGGAAAAACGTTACCATGTTTCGCCCCCCCATCGGGAGGGAGGAAATGGAGGCGGTAATGGGGGTTTTAAGAGATAAGACGCTTACCGACGAGAATGGTTCCGGACCCTACGTGAAAAGGTTTGAGGAAGCCTTCGCCAAATATGTAGGCGTCAAATATGCGGTGGCTCTAAGCTCCGGGACGGCTGCCCTCCACGCCGCCCTCCTAGCCGTAGACGTGGGCCCTGGAGACGAGGTTATAGTTCCAAGCTTTGCTCCAACCCCTGTGGCTGAAGCCGTGGTTTTGGCTGGAGCCAAACCGGTTTTCGCCGATATTAACCCTGAAACTTACACGTTGGATGTAGCCTCCGTGGAGGAGAAGCTTACCGATAAGACTCGAGCCCTGGTTCCTGTGCATACTTATGGGCTTATGGCTGACATGGAGGCTTTCCGAAGCCTGGCTAAGGAGCGTGGTTTAGCCTTGGTGGAGGCGGCTTTCCACGCTCATGGAGCCGAGTTTAAGGGGCAGAAAGCTGGAACCTATGGGGACCTAGCCTGCTTCAGCTTTAATGCTATGCAGCCCATCACCACGGGGGAGGGAGGTATGGTGGTGGCCAGCAGGAGAGACCTCGCTGAAACTATCCAGTCTATTAGGGTGCATGGAGCTGGCAAGTATGGCTCAAGCGAGAGGCTGGGCCACAACTATAAGATGACTGAGATTGCTGCGGCTCTCGGCTACTATCAGCTGCAAAGGCTTCCGAAAATTTTAGAGTCGAGGAGGAGGAACGCTCAGATTTTAACCTCTCTGCTGGAGGGTATAGGGAGGCTTCAGCTTCCCTTTGAGCCTCCAGGCTACAGGCACTCTTGGGGAATCTACACGGTTAGGCTTAAAGGTGGAAAGGTGGGTGAGCGGAACAAGCTTGTTTTCAAGCTTAGGGCTTCAGGTGTTCAGGCTCGGGTTTTCTATGAGACGCCTATTCATATGGCGCCTTACTACCGCCGCAAATATGGGATAAGGCCTAGGAGTCTGCCTAGAACGGAGGCGGCTGCAAGGCAGGTTTTCTCCCTCCCCTGCCATCAGGACCTTTCCGAGGAAGACCTGAAGTATGTGGCGGCTAAGCTTAAGAAGCTTATCCGTTAAGGCTGGGAAAAACTTAATTTTCCGCCTGTAAGTGCTAGACTATGGCTTTCCGGGTTGAAGGCTTTGAAGGTTCTGCTGGTTCAGCCTCCAATACCTCCAGAGGTTGAGCTTTACTCCACAGCCGACATGGTAGCTCCCTCCATGGGCCTAGCCTACCTAGCCGCCGTCCTAGAGCAAAACGGCTACCATGTGGAGATTCTAGATGCTCCAGCCTTCGAGCTCACCTATGAGGACTTGTCAGGCGAGTTTAAGCGGAGGAAGCCTGACATTGTAGGGGTAACCGCCACCACGGCGGTGGCTCCCAGCGCCTTCAAAACAGCTCAAATAGCCAAAAAGGTTCTTCCAGACTCGCTGGTGGTTATGGGAGGCGGACACATAACCTTCATTCCCGTGGAAACCATGAAGGCTGAACCTTCCATCGATGTGGGTGTGATAGGTGAAGGCGAATACACTTTTCTGGAGCTTGTGGAAACCTGGGAGAAGGGGGGAGACCTCTCCAAGGTTAAAGGTTTAATTTTGAGGAGGAAGGATGGCTCCCTCCATTTTACGCCTCCTCGGCCTCTCATTCAAAACTTGGATGAGCTTCCCTTCCCAGCCCGCCATCTGCTCCCCATGGAGCGCTACAGGGTTTTCGGCAAGCATATAACTTTAGGGCTTATTTTCACGAGTAGGGGATGCCCCTATAACTGTGTTTTCTGCTCGTCTTCCCTCCTCTTCGGCAAGAAGTTTAGGGCTAGAAGCCCTAGAAACGTGGTGGACGAGGTTGAAGAGTTCGTAGAGAAGTATAAGTCTGACCACGTGGAGTTCGTCGACGACCTATTCATTTTCGACAAGAAGAGGGTTGAGGCTATCTGCCGGGAGATCCGGGAGAGAGGCCTAGATATTTCGTGGGTTTGCTCGGCTAGGGTGGACAGCGCCGACCTGGAGCTCTTTAAAACCCTGAGGAAGGCTGGCTGCGTCATGATTTATCTAGGCGTAGAATCGGGGGTTCAGCGGGTTTTAAACCTGATGAGGAAGGGAACCAAGGTTGAGCAGGCTGTTAGGGCTGTGAGGATGGCTAAGGAGGCAGGCCTCCAGGTGGTAGCCTCCTTTGTCCTCGGGATTCCAGGGGAAACCTGGGAGGAAGCCTTGGAAACCATTAGGTTTGCTAAGAAGCTTGACCCTGATTTCGCCCAGTTTTCGCTGGCAACCCCCTTCCCTGGAACAGCCCTCTACCATATGGCTAAGGAGAAGGGTCTCCTACTCACGGAGGACTGGACCAAGTATACGGTGCTTAAGCCTGTGATGCGCACGGAGGAGCTTTCCGAGAAGCAGCTTGAAAAGCTTATCAGGAAGGCTTACTTCGACTTTTACCTTAGACCTAAAATTATTTGGAGGTATATTCGCAGGGGGCATGCTAAGGAGCTGCTTGTAAACGTGATGGGCAAATATTTGTGGCGGTATTTTAAGGCGAAGCTGGGTTTAACTTAAAGGCTGGAAGCCGGCTTCCCAAGACAGGCTTTCAGGTGGACTGAAATGTCTGAGGTAAGGTTTAGGGAGAACGCTTCTCGAGGTCCCAACGTCCGCGAGGTGGAGGCTGAAGGCCACCTCATCGACTCGATGATTCTGCCTAAAATTTGGGATAGAATTATGGAGTTGGGTGGAGACTTTGAGGTTTTAGAGTTTAGGGTGGGAAGACGTAAAACGGATACCAGCTATATTCGGATGCTGGTTAAAGGCAGAAGTCCCAAGCATTTGGAGGAGATTCTCCGGGAAATCTACCTTTTGGGGGCTGTCCCCAGGGAGCTTCGCGAGGTTAGGTTGGAGCCTGCCCCCGCCGACATGGTTCTCCCCGACGGCTTCTACTCCACCACGAATCATCCCACCTACGTGTATTACGGGGGCCGGTGGATTGAGGTTGAAGACATCATGATGGATAAGGTTATAGTGGTTTACCCTGAGGAGGGGAGAGCCTGCTGCAAGGCGATTAGGGAGGTTAAGAAGGGAGACCTCATCGTGGTGGGGGAGGAAGGCGTAAAGGTTAGGCTTCCTGAAAGGCCTAGGGAAAGCATAGGAGTTTTCCGCTTCATGGTTAGCGAAGCCTCAACGGAGAAGCCTTCCCCCGCCATCATCAGGCAGATAGCCAGAGACCTCTTCGAGATTAAACGTTCCGGGGGGAAGGTGGCGGTGGTGGCAGGTCCAGCCATAGTGCATACGGGGGCGGCTGAAGCTTTGGCTACCCTCATCCGCGAAGGCTTCGTGGATGTTCTGCTGGCTGGCAATGCTTTGGCGGTTCACGACGTGGAGGCGGCTTTGCTGGGAACCTCGCTGGGAATCTCCCTTGAGAACGGTTCGCCTTCCATTCGCGGCCACCGAAACCATTTGGTGGCTATAAATGAGATTTTTAAGGCTGGCGGGTTGAAGGCGGCTGTTGAGAAGGGAGTTCTCCGCAAAGGCATTTTCTACGAGTGCGTGAGGAGGGGTGTCCCCTTCGTTTTGGCCGGCTCCATCAGGGATGACGGACCTCTCCCCGAGGTTATAGTTGACGTGGTGGAGGCTCAGAAACGTTACAGGGAAGCCTTGAAAGGCGTTTCTATGGTGCTTATGCTGGCTACCGCCCTCCATTCTATAGCCGTGGGAAATATGCTTCCCTCCACGGTTAAACTGGTATGCGTGGACATTAACCCTGCCACGGTTACCAAGCTTCTCGACAGGGGTTCCATGCAGGCTGTGGGGGTTATCTCCGATATTGGGGCTTTCCTCCCCCTGCTGGCCCAGGAAATCCTTAAATTGAAGGATGAGGCGGATGTGTGCTGGGAGACTTGAAGGCGGCTGAAGGGACAATTCCAACCTATGATGTTGGAAGCATGCCTTTTCCGGGAGACTTTAAGATTTACCTGGAAGGCTTAAGCCGTTTCAGAGAGGGAAGAAAAACTGTTGAATCCGATTTTTTCGAGAGGAGCACCGTTAAGGTTTTCCTTGACAAGCTTAAGGCCGGGCTAACCATACCCAACTATCCGCAGTTTAGAGACATGAATGAGATGTTTCTTGAGGCCTTTGAAGGCTTGGTTAAGGTTGGAGAAACCTACGTGATGGAGAGCCCCAGAGTGAAAAGCGGCTTTGCAGCCATTCCGGAGGTTCAAGTCCTCCGGAAGCATGGACGCGAGCTGGCTGAGCTTTCCGGCAGAGACAAGGTTAGGTTGAAGGTTTGCATTACCGGACCCTACACGCTCATCAATTTCTTCTATGAGAAGGATGCTGAAGCTCTTCTCACGTTAGGGCGGCTCCTAGCCGAAATTGTGAGGGAAAACCTGTTTAAGGACAAGTTTATTGAGGTTTCCCTGCTTAGCGTCGACGAGCCTTTGGTGGGCTGTTTAAGCGAGCCAGGCTTAAATTATGGTGAGCCTGGAAGGGAGGCTTTAATTAAGGCTTTGGGGGCGGTTTGCTGGGAGGCTTCCAGCCGGGGGGTTGAAACAGCCCTCCACCTCCACGAGACAGGTAACGACCTTTTCTGGGAAATTGAAAACTTGGATGTGGTTGAGGGCCATGTGGACGACCATATTTACCGTTCGGAAGCGGCGAAAAGGAAGGCTGAAAGGGCAGGTAAACGGTTTAAGGTTAGCATCGCCGTAACGGATTTCGACGCCCTGCTCACCGAAGCCTTGAAGGGGAAGCTTAAACCTGGAGAGTCGGCGGAGCAGGCCTTAGGGGAAATATGGTCTGCGATAAGGCGTGGAAACGTGAATCCTGAAGGCTTCTTGGAGCCTGTCGAGGTTTTGGAGGGGAGGCTTAAGGCTAGTCTAAGGTTTCTTGGAGGTTTAGTGGCTTACGCTGGGCCTGAATGCGGCTTGAAAGGCTTCCCAACCTATTTTACCGCTTTAGAATGTTTGAGGAGGGTGGTGGAGGCTTCGAGGAGGGTTAAGGTTTAAAGGCTGACAGCTCTTAAGGGAAATCGTAGCCTACCTGTAAGATTAAGGAAAGCCTTGAAGGGCTTCTCCATGAAAATTTACCTTCGATATCTCGGCTTCCTTCTGCTTCTCGTCTCGACGCTTCTCGCCATAAACGGTTTGGTAGGCTTCCTACTAGGGGACAGCCTCCAAATTTTAATCTATTTCCTGC
>QMYF01000005.1 GCA_003662515.1 Candidatus Hecatellales archaeon
CAGGCTCAGCCGTAGAACTCTACCCTTCAAAGCTTCCCGACAACCTAACCATAACCCTAACCGTAACCCTCATCCTACTCCTAGCAAAAATTTTAGGAGGAATCTTCCCGTGAGGAGGCCTTTGAAAACCGTTCTCCTAGGGTTTTCCTGCGGCTTCCAGCTTTCCTGCGGGCTGGCAGCCCTCGCCTATCTTACAGGCGGAAGCCAGCCTAACCTGGCCATCCTTCTAGCCTTAAACCTTTCAGCCATGGTTCTGCTGGCTGCGGCAAGCCTTCAAAGCTGAAACGTTAGCCTATTAACCGTTAAAAGGGAAGAATTTAGTTGAATGGAGGGAGAGCTGGAAGATGGCTGGAATCTATAGGGCCTACGATATTCGCGGAGTTTACGGTGAAGAGCTAACAGTGGAGGAAGCCTTGAAGATAGGTTTAGCCTTCGGAAGCCTCCTAGAGGAAGGCTTAGAGGTAATGGTGGGGAGAGACTCCAGGCTTACAGGCCCCACCCTTCAAGCAGCTTTAACCAGCGGGCTGACGGCTGCAGGCTGCCCCGTAGTCGACTTGGGGCTGGTTGCCACCCCAGTGGTTTACTTCGCCTCCATCCACTACGGCGTTAAAGGCGGAGCCATGGTAACCGCGTCCCATAACCCGCCCCAATACAACGGGTTTAAGCTTTGCAGGGGAGGAGTCTCCTACTCCTACGAGACCGGCGTAGGCGAGATAGAGCGAAGAGTTAAGGAGGGAAACTTCAGGGTTAAAAGCTGGAGGGAGACTGCTGGAAGCCGAAGCTTCAACGTTCTCCCCGATTACCGGGAAACCGTGCTTAAAGGACGTAAGCTTGAGAAGCCTTTAAAGGTGGTTGTAGACGTGGGTAATGGTGCCTGCGGCTTCTCCGAGGAAATCTTCAGGGAGCTCGGCTGCCAGGTTAAAATGCTTTACGCCGAGCCTGACGGAAGGTTCCCCAACCATATTCCCAACCCGCTTCTAGAGGAAACCCTGGAAGACCTTAAGAGGGCTGTGGTAGAGTGGGGTGCAGACATGGGGGTAGCCTTCGACGGAGACGGAGACAGAGTAGGCTTCATAGACGATAAGGGGAGAATAGTTCGGGGAGATCAAGCGTTAATCCTCTATGTTAGAGAGATTTTAAGCCGGTATCCAGGCTCGAAGATCATCTTCAACGTGCTATGCTCTAAGGCCGTAATGGAGGAGGTGGAGAAGCTTGGAGGGAAACCTTTGATGACCAGGGTTGGACACTCCTACATTCATGAGGCTCTCCTCGAGGAGAATTCGCCTCTGGCAGGAGAGCTCAGCGGCCACTTCTACTTCGGCCGGGAATACTACGGGTTTGACGACGCCATTTACGCGGCTGTCCGCATGGCTGAAATAGTTTCCAAGGCGGAGGGCTCCTTCAGCCAGCTGGTGGACAGCCTTCCCAAATATGTCTCCTCTCCGGAAATCCGGGTTAAATGTTCTGACGAGGCTAAATTTAAAGTGGTGGACGTGTTGAAGAGCAGGCTGGAGGCTGAAAACCTTAAACTTATAACTGTTGATGGGGTTCGCGTCGAATGGCAGGATGGCTGGGGTTTGGTTAGGGCTTCCAACACTGAGCCAGCCTTAGTCCTCCGCTTCGAAGCCTCTACCAGCCAGAGGCTTGAAGAAATTAAAGGCTGGATTTTAGGCAGGCTAAAGGAGGTTTTAGGGGAGTTCGGGGTAAGACTTGACAGTTGAAAGGGAGGAGCTGGAAAGCCTCCTAAAAATTAGGAAGCGGCTTGAAAAACGTATTGCCAGGCTTAAAGCTGAACTTGAAAGTTTAACCCACCTTTTAAGGCTTCTGGACAGGCAGATAGGCGAGCTGAGCTTTAAGCCTGCAGCCACCCTAAAGCCGGAGACGGCTGAAGCTTTGAAGCCTCCTGAAGCCGCTGTCAAGCCTCCCACTCCTCCCGGGCAAACCATACCTTTGAAGGCTTCCGACGGGAAGCTTCTCGCCACCATGTATGTGGCGAGAGACGAGATCAGGGTTATCCCCGCGGAGAACGTGTCTTTCAACGTTAAAACTCCACCTTTCCAACAGTTTCTCGTCTCCAAAGTGTTGAATGGGATGGAGGCTAAAGACCGGGAGGCAGCGGCCTCCGGCCAGATTCCCCCCGACCAGATTTTAACCTATAAGGTGATTCAGGAAAACGGGGAAATCCGTGAAATTGTCGTGAGAAATTATCGGGAGGAGCGTAGGGCGGCATCCTTGAAAAACGCTTTCCGCTGGACCCTCGAAAAAATGTATGAGAAAACCAAGCTTTAGCCCTGCAGGCTTCTCGAGGAAAAGCTTAAACGTTTGGAGAAGCCATATTTTCGGCTTTGAGCGGGTTGGTTCCCCCCTCCGCTCCGCGATGACATAAACCCCAAAAGGGGGAGAAAAATTGCAGAGAAGAAGCGTAAAGGTTTCTTTGGCAGCCCTATTCGCTGCGCTCTACACCGTCGGCACCGTTGCCCTCGGTCCCCTAAGCTTCAGCCCCCACCTCCAAGTCCGCCTGGCCGACGCCCTCCTCCCTGTAACCATGGTTTACGGCTGGCCCTCCATCCTAGGCGTAACATTGGGATGCGCCATCGCCAACTTTTTCGGAGGCCTAGGCATAATCGACATGACTTTCGGCCCTCTAGCTAACCTGGCAGCCTGCCTGCTCGGCGGATACATTGGAAGATGGAGTAAGCTAGCTGGTTCAGCCGTGATGACCGCTGTGGTTTCGCTGGTGGTGGGAAGCTATCTTTCCCTGCTATTTGGCATGCCCATCTACGTCGGCTGGGCCACTGTGGGAGCGGGATCCCTGATATCCATAAACCTTGTAGGTCTGCCTTTAACCTACACCTTAGAACGGAGGAAGCCTTTCAAGGGTTGAAGGGGGATAGGCTTATCCCTCTCCAACCCAAACCTTTTTAGGGGGAAACCTTGGACTTCTGGGAGGTTCTCAAGGGGAGAAGAAGCATCAGACGCTACCAGGACAAGCCATTAGACGACCAGGTAATCCTGAAGATTTTGGATGCAGCCCGCTATGCACCCTCCGCCAGAAACTCTCAGCCCTGGAAGTTCATAGTCATCAGAAACCGGGAAACCTTGAGGAAGCTTTCGGAAATCCATAGGTGGGCCTGGTTCCTGAAGGATGCAGCTGCCGGAATCGTCTGCTTGGCTGACCCTAGGCTTTCGCCTCGAAGATTTCCCTCCGACGTCTCCTGCGCCGTGGAAAACATGCTTCTGGCTGCTCACGCTCTCGGGGTGGGCGCCTGCTGGGTAGCCGTATACTCTGTGGAGAGTGTAGAGTCTGAGGAGAAGGTTAAGGCGATAGTGGGCATCCCTGAGCCTTACAGGGTGATAGCCATAGTTTCGCTGGGCTGGCCTGCGGAAACTCCGCCTCCTAAAAGCTTAAGGCCGCTGGAGGAGGTGGTTTACTGGGAGAAATTCCAGCCTCAACCTGAAAGTTGAGGTGCAACTTTTGGAGGAAAATCCTTTCGGAGCCTTCAAACAGGAATGCGATAGGGCTTTAAGAAAAGCCTTAACCCAAGCCTACCCCACCTTCAAGCCTCTTCGCTTCCTCGTGGAGCCTCCATCAAACCCCCAATACGGCGACCTCTCCTCCACTATAGGCTTCGACCTAGCCAAAACCTTCCAAGTCAACCCTTCCGAGGCTGCAGAGAAAATCTTCAAAATCCTTGAAAGCGAAGCCTTCAATCTCGTCTCCGAGGTGAACCTAGCAGGGGGCTACATCAACTTTAAAGTGAACCATGTTCGCCTGGCAGAACTCACCTTTAAGGCGTTGGAAAAGCTTGAGGAAGCCTACGGCCTCCTCAAAACGGATAGGCCTGAAAAAATCATCGTGGAACATACCAGCGCCAACCCTAATGGGCCCCTCCATGTAGGCACCGCCCGAAACGCCATCCTAGGCGACTGCCTCTCCCGCCTGCTCGCCGCGAGAGGCCACCAAGTTCGAAGACATTTCTATGTGAACGATATGGGAAGGCAGGTTGCCATAGTTGCCTACGGCTATCGGGCTCTAAAGGAGGCAGGCCTCAAGCTGGAGGGCAAACCGGACTTCAAGCTGGGCTTCATCTATACGGCCACCAACGCCGCCCTTGAAATTCGAAGGCTAAAGGAGCAGCTTGAGCAGGCCTCAGGCGGGGAGGCTGAAAGGCTTAGACGAAGCCTAGACGAGTATGTGGCTGTGGCTGCGGAGCTTGAAAGCCAGAATAGGGAGGCCCTTTACACCATTATTGAAGCCGTGAAAAAGGATTCAAACCCGCAGGAAAGCGTCGACGAGATCCTGCGGAACTATGAGAGGGGGGAGGAGGAAGCCGTTAGGCTTGTAAAGGAAATCGTTAACCTCTGCCTTGAAGGCTTCAGGGAAACCTTAAGGAAGGCTGGAATAGGCTTCGACAGCTGGGACTGGGAAAGCCAATTGGTGTGGGAGGGAAAGGTTAAGGAAGTCTTAACCAGGCTCAGGGAAACCCCCTACGTTAAGGTTCAAGAGGGAGCCTTAATCTTCGAGGTGGAGGAGGCAGCTCAAACCCTCGGAATAAGAGATAAGCTGAACTTTCACGATAAGCTTCCTCCTTTAACTTTAACCAGGCGGGATGGAACCACTCTTTACACCACCCGCGACATCGCCTACCATCTTGAAAAGTTTAGGTGGGCTGACCGGGCGGTAAACGTTATCGGCGTAGACCAGAAGCTCGCCCAAGTCCAACTTAAAGTTGCCCTTGTAACCCTGGGAGTTTGGAAGGCTTTGGAAGGCCTCTACCATTGCGCCTACGAGCTGGTCAAGCTTCCTGGATACAAAATGTCGAGGCGGCGGGGACGCTACGTAACCTTCGACGAGCTGCTTAGGGAGGCTGAAAGCCGAGCCTACGAGGAGGTGGACAAACGCTCCCCCAACCTTCCCCGCGAAGAGAAAAAGTAGATAGCGAAAGCCGTAGGCTTAGGAGCCATCAAGTACGCAATGCTGAACGTTTCACCTCTGAAGGTTGTCAACTTCACCTGGGACAGAGTGTTAAACTTTGAGGCTAACAGCGGCCCCTACATTCAGTACGCCTACGCTAGAGCCAACAGCATCCTCCGCAAATACGGTTCAGCCAGCCTGCCACCAGCCAAACCTGAACTTTTAAACCATCCTCTCGAACGCAGGCTAATAATCGAGCTCTCCAAGTTTCCAGAAGTTTTCCAGGAGGCAGCCGACCAATATAGGGTTGAAAGCTTAACGCAGTATGCTAGTAGGCTGGCGGAAGCCTTCAACCTCTTCTATGACCATTTGCCCGTGTTAAAGGCTGAGGGCGACCTTAAAGCTTCAAGACTCTGGCTGGTTGAGGGGGTAAGGAAAGTTTTAGGGAACTGTTTAAGCCTTATGGGGATTCCCACCCTGAAGAGAATGTAGCTCTCTCCAGCCCAAGTAGAAGGCTAAGATTAAGGCTAAGAAGCCGAAGGATAGGAGAAGGCTGCTTAAAGGCGCAAAGCTCACCGCAACCAGAACCGACTGGAAGAAGGCAAGGTTTCCGCTCACCAGAAATATGAAGCCCACATGAAGCATGAACCATCCCATCGAATCTTCAAAGGATTTCAAAGCCAAACCCATCAGGCAGAAAGCCAACAGAATAAGGTTTAGAACGAAGAAGGAGAAAGCCAGAAGTTTCCCCGTGGAGTTTAAAGGCAGGAAGGCTAGGGGTCCTAGGAGAAGCAGGGAGAAGACGAGGCCCATCGGGATAATCATTAAGCCTGCGGCAACCATTGATTTCCAGGACATCTTGCCTTTAAGAGTTTCAAGTTGAAGGGATATGGCTGCAGAGGCGAGGGCTATTCCAACCATCAGCAGAAGGAAGGGAAGCAGCAGGAAGCAGAAAGCCACGTTGGAAGTGTAGAGGCATAGGGACCAGGCTGGACTGGCCAAAGATAGTGGAAACGCTGAAACAGCTATTAGAAGCCACCTTTTCGAGGCTTCAAACCCCCTGGCGAGACGGGCTTTATGGGCTAGGAGGAGGGCTGCCACCAGCCAGGCTACGGCTAAAAGATGGTAGGAAACATCTGAGGCAAACCAGAGTCTTCCGCCTTCAAACTGGTTTAAAAGGAATAGGAAGGCTACCATTGAGCCTACCAGGGAGACATGTAAAAATGGGAGTTCAAAGTTTTCAGGCATAGATGCCACCTTCAATCTTGAACTCACAATAATCAAACCCTTTCATCGCACATATATTTTCAAGGCAGGCTCACCGTGGAAAAGTCGGAAAAAATGAGCATTACTCCAGCAAGACTGAAAAAGGGAAAACTTAAGGGTGTAAAAAACGTTAAAAAATATTGGGGCAGACCTCTCACAGGCTTACTAAAATTTTGGTGAAACCATGGCAACCAGCATTAAAATTTGTAATGTAGTTGCTTCAGTAGATTTTGGGCAGAGAATCCCTCTTAGAAATGTGGGGAAAGCCTTCTCCATACCTTTAACCCGGAGAAACAGGTTTCCAGGCCTCGTTGTAAGGCTTCAGAAGCCTAAAACCGTTAACCTGATTTTCAGCACGGGAAAAATGATATGCACAGGGTCAAGCTCGGAGCAGGGGGTTAGAAGAGCCGTTAAAAAAGTTGTGGACAAGCTGGAAAACCGCGGAGTCAAACTCAGAGGGAAGCCGCAGGTTAAAATTCAAAACGTGGTTGCCCTCCTCGATTTCGGAAAAAAGATAAACCTGGAGAAGGCTGCTAAAAGCCTCACCAAAACCATTTATGAGCCTGAACAGTTTCCAGGCCTAATTTACCAGCTGGACCAGCCTAAAACGGTGGCCCTACTTTTCTCCAACGGCAAGGCGGTGTTAACAGGGGCTAGAAGCAAGCGGGAGGTTGAGGAAGCCGTCAGAAAACTTGAGAAAGCCCTTTTCAGAAAGGGGAGACGGCGGAGGGTGAAAGCTTCAGGACGCGGGGAACCCCCTGTTTCCTCTCTTCAGAGGGCCCTAGAAATCTTGGAGGCCACCTATAGCCTCTGCGAGTTCTGCGGTTCCAGCTGTGAGGTCTGCCCCTACCCCAACCTCGGCGTTTACGTGGAGAAAGCCAGCGAAGAAACCTTAAAGTATACCAGTCTGCTCGCTTCCCCTGAAAAATGCCGGAAAGGTTTCTATGTTAAACCTAAAAGGGAGATATCCCTCCTCCTTAGAAACTCTGCGGAGGACCTTCGAGACCTCCTGGTTAGGCTGCTTTCAGAGCAGGTTAACTTGGAAGCCCTCCAACTAGCCTAGTAAGATTTTGGAGGAAGACCAAAATGTCCGACATAGCTGAAGGAATAGGGATCTTCTTCTGGTTTTTCATTCTCCTAGTCTTTCTCTGGCCTCAAATCCAGCATAAAATGCTTCAAGACGCTAGGTTGAGGCTTATAAGGAAAATCGAGCGGAAGGAGAACGCCCGCGTGATAAGCATGATTCACAGGCAGGAGCGAATATCGCTTTTCGGCATCCCCCTCTACCGCTACATTGACATTGAAGATTCCGAGCAGGTTTTGAGGGCCATCAGGAACACTCCCCCGGACATGCCTATCTGCCTCATCATCCACACTCCTGGAGGCTTGGTGCTGGCAGCAGCCCAAATAGCCCTAGCCCTAAAAGACCATCCAGCCAAAAAGAAGGTGATAGTTCCCCACTACGCTATGAGCGGTGGAACCCTTATCGCTTTGGCCGCCGACGAAATCGTTATGGATCCCCACGCGGTTTTAGGTCCGGTTGACCCTCAGCTGGCTGACTCAACGCGTGGCTCCCTGCCAGCCGTATCCATTATAAGGGCTGTCCAGCAGAAGGGGGTGGATAAAGTTGACGACGAAACCCTGATTAAGGCGGATATTGCAGCTAAGGCTGTAAAGCAGATGGAGGAGCTTATCGTGAGGCTTACAAGGGATAAGCTTGGGGAGGAAAAGGCGCGGAAGCTGGCTGAAGCTTTGGCTGGAGGACAGTGGACCCACGACTATCCCATCACCGTGGAGCAGTTGAGGGAGCTAGGCCTCCCGGTAACCGTCGGCATACCGCCGGAGGTATACACTTTAATGGAGCTTTACCCGCAACCTATCCAGGCCAGGCCAACCGTAGAGTTTGTCCCCACACCCCACTATCCAACACCGGGAAGAAGAACGGAGAGAAGCTAAAAAGGGAAAAACCCTCCCTTCAGACGTTTCACAGACTCCACGAAAAACTGTATTTTTCTTGTTGGGGTGTCAAGGCGGAAGTCGCATCCCGGCGCTATAAGGTCTGCACCCTCAGCATAGGCCTTTCCAACAGCGTCAGCTATCTCTCGAAGCGAGCCAACGCTCAGAAGGGTTGTGGAAATATTTCCGGCTACAGGGTAGCCTGGCTTAACTTTTCCAGCAGCCTTCTTCGCTTCCGCCATGGAGGTTTTCTCGTCTACGGCTATGGCTGTGGCTCCCGTGGAGGCCATAGCCTCAACTATGGGGAGCGTGTAGCCGCAAATGCTTAGGATGGTTGGAATTTTAACCGCTCTAACTATTTTCTTCAGATAGGGAGAAACGAAGATTTTAAATTGTTCAGGGGAAACCATGCCCACGCAGGCGCCCATATCGTGAAGCGTTATAATGTCTGCTCCAGCTTCCTCGTAGGCTAAGGCTATCTCCACGAAAACCTCCACCAGAGCGTCGAGAATCGCCTTAACCTTTTCAGGCTCCCTAACCAGTAGGGGGAGAAACTTCACCGGGTCGGCTAAGCCTTGAACCAGAGAAGTGAAGGGAGGCGTTAAAATCACATTTACGGGGGTTAAACCTTCAAACTCTCTTTTAAGCAGACGGATGGCCTCCAAAATCTTCGGGATTCTCCCCGCCTCCCTCACCTCTCCTGGAGGATGAACATTCTCAGGGCCGCTGATGACAGGCTTCTTCACCTTCGGCCAGATGAAAACCTTTCGGGAGGCAGGCTCCTCCATAAAGTCTACCTCAGCCCCCAAAACCTCCGCCTCAACGGTTATGTCGAAGGGGAGGGAAACGTTTTCCAGCCCGGCTAAACGATGGGCAGCGGAGGCCAGCCTAGCCATTTTTTCAGGGTTCCAATGGGCTTCAGGCCAGTAGGCACCCGTCTCCTCCATGAGTTGAACCGTGGCCGTGGAGGTGGGGTTAATGCAGGGAGGCCTATCCACATGGGACCGCCCCTTCAAAAGAGCCTCCATAACCCTTTCATAAGCGTTCAAGGTTCCATCCCCTCGGGCTGAAGCCGCTGGACGATAGCTTAAAGGGTTAAGGAAGCTTAAAGGTAATGTTGGCTTGGGAGTGGGGTCTGGGTTGGCGGCTGAAAAGGAAGCCGTTGAGAAGGTTAAGCTCACCGTTCTCGCCGACGATTATGCTGGATACGGAAGCAGGCTTTGGGCTCAGCATGGAGTCTCCTACCTGATAGAGGTGGAAAGGAAAGGTGGGAAGGAAACCATTCTCTTCGATACTGGAACCAACGCTGACCCCATCCTCTACAACATGAAAACTTTAGGGATAAATCCTTCCATCATCGACCTCATAGTCCTATCCCACAACCATTACGACCATACAGGTGGACTTCTCAAGCTTTTGCAAGCTATAGGAAGGGGGAACATTCCCATCATAGCCCACCCAGAAATTTTCAAGACAAGCATAATCTTAAGGCCTAAACTCGAAGTGGTAGGCTTAAAGGAGAACACTAGAGAGGAGGCTGAAAAGCTTGGAGGACAGTGGGTGCTCTCCCGGGAGCCTGTGAAGCTAACCGAAGCCGTATACACTACGGGGGAAATCGAAAGAAGCGTAGACTTTGAAAGGGAAGCACCCCTCAAAGTTTACACGGTTGAAAACGGCCAGCTTAAAGTCGACCTTTTCCTAGACGACCTCTCCCTATTCATCTGCCTCAAAAAGGGTATCCTCGTGGTTTCAGGATGCGCCCACGCAGGCATCATAAACATTTTGAAACAGTCATTAAGGCTGTCCAAAGCCAGCGGGATCAGAGCGGTAATAGGGGGATTCCACCTTGTCGGCGCCTCGAAAAAACGGATAGAAAAAACCGTGGAAGCCTTCAGGAAGCTGAAAGTTGAAGAAGTTTACAGTGGCCATTGCACAGGCTTCCAAGCTGAAAAAATTTTTGCTGAGAGGCTAGGAGAACGCTTTCACAGGCTTTACTGCGGGTTAACCTTAAACTTTGAAGGCTAGCTTCGAGACAGTTTTCCGGCAAGGTCTTTCAAGGCATCCTTAAGGACGGCTTCCCCAGGCTTAAGGATAACCACCGGAATATCCACCAGCTTCTCAATGATGGAGGCAAATACAGGGGCGCATATAAGGCCTGAAGCCCCCTCCTTCTCGGCTTTAACAGCAGCCACAATGCAGTCTTCAATAGATGTGGCAGGGTACTCTCTAACCTCAAACCTTCTCCCTTCAACCTTTATTTCCCTGGTTCTCAACTGGTCTAAAATGAACTTGGCAGCAATAACCGCGATGAAAGGCTTCCTAGAAGGTTCCAAAACTTCAACTATCCGTTTCACTGTTGAGAAACGTGGATCTCGCTCTCCAGAAGTTATCTTGTAGAGGGTTGCAAGGGGAAGCCCCGTCTTTTCAGCCAGCTCCCTAATGCTCATCTTCCTACGTTTAAGCTCCTCCTCCAAAGCCTTCTTGAAGCCTACCTCAAAGATTCTTTTCGAGAACATAATTAATCTATAAGGAAATTCCAGCTTAAAAATTTTCCTTTTTAGGAAAAAAGAACAATACAAAAAGGGAAAAATTAATAGAAGGCACACCTAATAAAACAGGCAAGGGAAAGAGGGGTGAAAATTGGAAGGCGCCACTAAAACCTTAGCAACACTCATAGCCGTGATAGTCATCGTTGTCGGGGGGATAATTGCCTATTTCGCTTTTGTGGGCCCTCCTCCAAGCAGGGAGATAACCATCCATTTCACCTACCAGCAAAGCGACCATCACCTGGCCGCCTTCATAATTCTTGAGAAGGGTTGGATAGAGGAGATGGCTGCGGAGAAAGGCTACAAGGTTACAATTGTCGAGGAAAGCTTTCCTTCAGGTCCTCCCCAAATGGAAAGATTCATGGCTGGAGCCGTGGATGTAGCCTACGTTGGCGCGGCCCCCGTGGTTTCCGAGGTTGCCCAAGCCCTAGCCTTGGAAAAGGAAGGCAAGAGCGTTCCTAAAGCCGTTATCGTTGCCGCAGTGAATAC
>QMYF01000006.1 GCA_003662515.1 Candidatus Hecatellales archaeon
GTTTAAGGTAGTAGGCTTCAATCTGCTGGGCTAGCCAGGCTCCAAGAAAGGCGGAGGGCGCGGAGGCCACAAGAAACATGGCTGCAAGCTTCAAGTCTATTCTGCCTTGGAAACGGTAGGCTGAGGCTGCTGAAGAGGTGAGGAAAACTATGGCTGCCAGGCTGCTTCCCGCCGCCTTCTGCATAGGCAAGCCGAGAAAAAGGTGGAAGTAGGGGACGAAGATGAAGCCTCCGCCTAGGCCGAGGAGGGCTCCTGCAACCCCCGTGGAAACGCCGACCACAAAGCTTACCAAGTCTTCAATGAGCAAACCTTCCCCATCCGAAACCCTGTTTCAAACCGAAATCTTCCAGCACCCTAAACTTTCAGCTCCCCATCCTTGACGACGGTTTCCCCGTCAAGGGTTAAGGTCGGCCTTAAAATCACCCCGTCTAAGTGAACCTTACTGTTGTTTTTCCCGCCTATGAAAAGGTTGTTTCCAAGAGCCAGATGCACGGTGCCCCAGGCTTTCTCGTCCTCCAGCACGTTGCCTGAAACCTTTGCCTGCGGATTGGTTCCTATGCCAAGTTCGGCTAGCCTCCAAGCCCCCTCATCGGCGCCTCTCAAAATGGCTTCCAGCCTCCTCGCCTCTTCGCCCCCCTCAATGGCGACAACCCGCCCCTTCTCAACTTTAAGCCTTATAGGGTTGGAGAGTTTTCCAACTCCAGCCATGGAGCCGTCGATTACGGCTGTTCCCTCGCCTTCCTCCTCGATGGGGGCTGTGAAGGCTTCCCCTGCGGGAAGGTTTCCGAAGGCTCCGGGGCCATGCAGGATACCCGTGTCGGCTATGGCTTTCCTCCCCAGCTTTAAAGATAGATCGGTTCCGCTGGGAGAGGTTAACCTTGCCTCTTTGGCTTGGGAAAGCCTTTCAGCCAGCCTCTCCGAAACCTCCTTCACCTTCGAGTAGTCGGCGGTCATAGGGCCTCTCGTGAACATTTCCTCGGTGATGGCCGGCATGGTGGCTATGCGCACTCCACGGTCTGTAGCCTCCTTCCTCGCCCTAGTATGGGTTATCGAAAAAGTGGTAGGAGCTAAAACCACCTGGACAGCTTTCATGGCTTCCGCCACGGGGGGTGGAGGCTCCTCCCCATGCATCCTCCTCGGCGTATAAACCAGCATGGAGGCTTCAGCTCCAACACTGTGAGCAGCAGCCATCAAGGCTTCAGCGATACGGATTTTACCCGTATCAGTAACGATGAGAACGGTTTCACCCGGCTTAACACCCATGCAGACCTCCACGGCTATTCGGGCTCCCCTCATAAGCTCTATCAAGCTCATTTTTCTGCACCCTGCCCTTTACTTGACGGGAACATAGTCGCCCGTGTAGCCCATCTTTTCGAGAATATGCTTCCAAACCTTAAAGCCTTCAGGATGCTTCCGCCATTTCTCGGAGGCTGAAGCCGCGATAACCGCGATTTCCATGCCAACCTCCATGTCGGCGTTGGTTAAAGGCGTTCCATTCAAGGTCATGGTGCAGATGAGGTCTGGAACAGTGGCTAAGGCTTCACCTTCACCGCTCCAAACAACCATGTTCTCGTTTTTAAATTCCACCGTCAAAGTTTTACCCTGATAGCCGCCGACACCTTCCAGCTTAAACCTTCCAAAGTCGAAGCCCTCCACGGTTCTCGTTGAAATATCCGCAACCTTCCCGCGGAAGAGTTCTACGCCTCCCACAGCCTCCACAGCAGCCCTAACAGGGTCTCCGCCTCGCTCCTTAGCCTCACGGATGGCTGCTCCAACCCTCCGGCAGAGGGTAACCGTGTTTAAGGCTAAAGCCCTTCTAAGCTCCTCCCCGTTCACCACCCAGGTGGCGAAGGCTGCACCCATCCCGAAGGCTGTAGAAACATGGCGGGCAATGTTTTCAGCCATGGTTGAATCCATAGGGTTCCTCGTGTAGAAGATGACGATGTTGCCTTTGCTGTCCGCCATGGCGCAGGGGGAGCTTGGAATGCCGTAAAGGTAGAAGAGGGTGGTTTCCAGCTCGGGTACAGCCCGCCCGCAGCCGTCAGCATCCACCACAGGCATACCCTTCAAAGCTGCCACGTAGAAGGGAGGCATAACGTTGAAGCCTCCCAGCTCCCCAGGGTAAAGGTGGGTTATCCTTTTCCCGGCGAGGGCTTGAAGGCTGCTGATAGCCTCAAAGGCATAGATGGCTTCAGGCCCGAAACCCTTCTCCATTAAAACTTTAGGCGAGCCTATTCCAGCCACCATGACGGCGTACTCCTCAGAGCCGAACTCTTCCGGGGAAATCAAGGTTACCCCTTCAGGTGAAGCCTTTAAAAGGTCCTCTAAAAGTTTGAGGCCGTTTTTCGGGGAGCCTCCTCCTCCAGCCCCAAGGAGGGTTGCACCCCAAATCACATCTTCCAGCTCGCGTTTCCCAAATTTTTCAGCCATCCTTCTTCAAGCCTCCCAACTAAGAATTCCCTGCCTCCACGTTAAAGCTTAATTTCCCCTACCGCTTTAACCCTGATTCTTACAGCGTTCCCAGGCAGGTAGGGCATGGCTATCTCCTCGATTTCCACGATTTCCACCGTGTTGGGGTCGGCTCCAGCCTCCACCGCCTTAGCCACAGCCGAAATCTTCGCGTCCTCTAAGGCTTTCTCCCTGGAAAGATGCTCCAGCGAGTAAGCCTTATCTATCTGGGCTCCCGTCTTGGCTGTGGCGGCTCCAATAGCGTTAGCCGACTGTGCATGTTCAGGACGGATAACCTTTGAGGCTCCTCGAAGCCTTGTTGGAAGCATGAGGCTTCCGCCTCCAACCAAGATGACAGGCATAGGTTCAGGCCTAGTTTTAACCCTGTCAATCGCGTATTCCACACCTTCAACGATGATTTCGTAGGCTTTCCTCGCCAGCTCAGGGTCAAGCTGCCTCCTAGCCAGCTCAGGCTTACAGTTCGGATCCTCAATGGACATTACGCCTAAAGCCAAAGCCACATCCGTAGCTGTAACAACGTTTCCACCCCAAGCCAAACCGCATTTAACCAGTTCGTGGCCGACGCTCTCAGGTCCAACGCAGACCCGCCCATCATCCACCCTGACAATGCTTCCTCCAGCAATACCTATAGAGAAGATGTCGGGCATTCTGAAGTTGGTTCTAACTCCACCTATCTCCACGTGGATGGTGGATTCCCTTGGGAAGCCTTTAACCAGCATGCCCACGTTGGTGGTGCAGCCTCCCACATCCACAACTATGGCGTCCTTGATGCCTGTGAGCATCTGAGCTCCGCGGAGGCTGTTGGTGGCCCCAGTAGCCACCGTGAAAATAGGATATTTCGCTGCATGCTTAGCCTCCATAACCGTTCCATCGTTCTGGGTTAAATAGAGCTTAGCCTTCTCCAAGCCGAGGCTTCTCATAACCTCCAGGAAGGCTTGAATAGCCCTGTTGGCCACAAAGGTTACTGCAGCGTTTAGGATGGCGGAGTTCTCCCTTTCCAGAAGCCCTAAAGTGCTTATCTCGGAGGACATGGTTACAGGGATTTCTCCAAGCTCCTCCCTCACGATTTCAGCTGCCCTAACCTCATGGTCAGGATTCACCGGCGAGAAAACAGAGGTTATCGCCACAGCCTCAACCTTCCCTTTAACCTCCCTACATATCTCCCTTAGCCTAGCCTCGTTTAACGGGGAAATCTCCTCGCCAGTATACTCGTGGCCTCCCTCCACGAGAAACTTCAGGTCTCCCACAGCCCTCCTCAGGTCTGGAGGCCAGTCCACCATGGGCTCCACGGCGGCGGTGGCTGGAAGCCCTATCCTTATCACAGCCACCCTAGCAAGATCCTTCCTCTGAAGAATGGCGTTGAGGCAATGGGTGGTTCCAAACATGGCTGCCGCCACTTCGGAGGGGTCAACCCCGCTCTCCTTCACGATTTTAGTTAAAGCTTCCAGAACTCCGCTGGTTACGTCGGGGCTGGTAACCACCTTGGTGGCGGCTATAAGCCTGTTATCTTTATCAACGATAACCGCGTCGGTGTGGGTGCTTCCAACGTCGATTCCTATCCTAAGGCTCACTTCAACCCGCCCCCTTTAACCCTACGCTCAATGGGAACATACTCCACATCGTAGCCGAAGTATCGGGGTCCAACAACCTTCAACCCTTCAGGGGTTCTCCACTTCTCATGGCAGGGCATACCTATCACGGCTACCCTCTGGCCGTAGCGAAGTCTCTCCGTGGTTATGGGCTGGGCGGTTTCCACGTCGAGCACAATGATGAGGTCTGGAACCGAAGCGACAATTTCCCCATCCTTCACAGCCACAAGGTTTTCATTTTGAAACTGAATGGTTAAAGTCTCGTTGCGGTAGGAGTCTAAGCCCTCAATTTTTGCTTCGCCGCGGGTGAAGCCTCCGGCAATCCTCCTAGCCACATCCACTATTTTCCCTGTGAAAAGTTCGAAGCCTCCTGAAACGTGGAGAAGATGGTCTAGGGGCGAGCGGCCCATCTCCCTTGCCTCCCTAACGGCTCTTCCAAGCTTCAGGGCGAGGGAAACCGTCCGCGGAATCACGGCTTCCCTAGCCTGCCTCCCCGTCATGGTGTAGATGGCAACCCACGCAATCCCTCCGAACTTAATGGTTACCACCCTGGCGATTTTCTCAGCCCAATAGCCGTCAAGGGCGCTTATCAGCAGGCTGTTGCCCTTCTCGTCTGCCATGCTCATAGGCGAAACCGCAACGCCATGGGTGAAGAAGGTGGTCATCTGAAGCTCGGGGAAGGCTCTGCCCATCCCGTCCCCGTCGATGATGGGGATGTCGGCTAGGGCTCCCACCGCCAGCGGAATGGTGGAATTCACTCCCCCCGCCTCGATGGGTATGGTGGCGTAAGCCTTCTTCCCCACGTAGGCTTCGAGGATTCTAAGGGCGTTTAAAGGCTCAGAGCCGTTGGGAAGCTTCTCCACAAGCACTATTGGGGTTCCCATGCCGGCTGTGGGAACTATAAAGGCGTCCTCGGGAACCTCCTCTAAATCCACAAGCCTAATACGCTTGCCCCGTCGGAGAGCCTGAAGACACATAAGCTTTCCAAGGTAGGGGTCTCCGCCTCCACCGCTGCCTAGGATTGCCGCGCCTACAGCCACATCTTCAACGTCCTGCTCGTTAAGCTCCATCATGGCTCCGCTTCCACCCTAAAGCTTCCTAACCTTCTCTGGAGGGGTGGGATATTTAATCCTGCTCTGGCTGAGCTTAAGCCTCACCAAAGCCTCAGCCACTAGGAGGGCTGCAGGAGCCGGGTCAACCACAGGAACCTTTAAAATATCTCTGAGCTCCTCAGCCATCCCGATCATGCCTGTGCAGCCTAGAATGATGGCTTCCGCTCCATCCTTTTCGACGGCTTCACGCCCCTCCCTGGCTAAGGCTTCCTTCACCTCGTTCCACCGCTTCTCCAAATCTAACACGGGCACCTCTATGGTTCGAACGGAAGCTATTTTCTCAGCTACGCCATACTTCAGGGTGAGGTCGTGAAATAGGGGGACCACGTTTTTCAGGATGGTTACCACGGAGAACCGGGAGGCAATGGTGGAGGCGATAGCCATGGAAGCCTGACAGGGGCCAACCACCGGTATGCTGGCTATCTCCCTGGCTGCTTCAAGCCCAGGATCTCCCATGCAGTCTATGATGACAGCGTCGAAGCCTTGAGTTTCAGCCTTCCTCACCAGCTCAAGGATGCCTGGGACAGCTAAAGCCTCATCGTAAGCGGATTCGATGCTGGCAGGCCCTTTCTCCAAGCTTTCCACATGGATTTCCATGTCCTTGGAGGCTACGCGGCTCAACTCCTTCAGAGTTATCTCCTCGTAGGCTTCATGTTTGAGAATGGGGAGAATAACGAAAACCTTCATCCTCTTCTGTTCCTCCTGTTTCGGGTGGAAACACGAAACTAACTATTGGATGTTTAAGGCATATTAAACCTATCCATTAGCATGGGAAATTCTTGAAATTAAAGCCTTAAGAAAGTTTTAAATGGCCAAAAAGGCCAAATAATGTTTTCTGGCGGTTAGCCATGGCTGAACAACGTAAAAGGTTAGTAGACTATGAGAGGGAACCAGTGCCTGAGGAGAAGCGTCGAAGCTGGCTGGAGATGGCTTCCGTTTGGGCTGGGATCGCCGCCTGCCTGGCTGCCCTCATGTTCGGAGGCGTAATGGGCTACCACTTCACCATTTACGACGCCATTATTGCCACAGCCCTAGGCTACGTTATCTCCACAACCATCAACATTCTCACGGGAATAGTAGGCTACAGGACAGGGCTTTCCACAGCCTTCATCTCAAGATTCGCCTTCGGCAACTATGGTTCAGGGGTAATCGCCCTGGTTCTAGCCTTGGGAACCTACGGCTGGTTCGCCGTTCAGACAGGCATGTTCGGCGAGACAGCTAACGCCGCCTACCAGATGATTACCGGACAAAGCTGGAGTGTTTTGGGTTTCATAATTGTCGGAGGAATCCTAATGACCTTCACCGCCGTGATAGGCTACCGGGGCATCGCCTACCTCAGCATAATCGCCGTGCCATTAATGTTCATTCTGATGGTGGGCTCCCTCTTCATGGTGCTTCAAACCCATCCATGGGAGCAGATTGTTAACACGCCTCCTCCAGGGCCCCCACTGCCCCTAGGCGTTGGAATATCCATTGCCGCTGGAACCTTCATGGTTGGAGCAGTAATAGGCCCAGACATTTACCGTTATGCTAAAAAGCCCAGCCATGTGGTTGGAGCCGCACTAGTAGGCTTCTTCGCCGCCACCGTGTCGATTGTCACCATCGGAGCTATCCTCTCCCACGCCGTTGGAGAATGGGACCTCGTGAAAATCATGATAACGCTGGGCTGGGGACCCATCGCCATGTTCTTCCTGATAATTGCCCAGTGGACCACCAACGACAACAACCTGTACTCCGCTGCGTTGGCGTTAGCCAACGTTTTTCGAAGTCCCAAGTGGCCTAAATGGAAGCTAACCATTATTGCTGGAGCCTTAGGGATCGCTTTAGCCGCCGCTGGAATCTATGGTCAATTCGTAAACTGGCTAATGTTCCTTTCAGCCATCATCCCAGGGATAGGTGGAGTATACATTGTGGACTTCGCCATCAACAGGCATCTTTACAGTTGGGATAACATCGGCAAGGTTAGGCTGGTGAGACCTCTAGCCCTCCTCGCCTGGATCATAGGCTCCCTGATAGGCGTTATGACTACGGCTCCACCCATAGGTTTAGGCCTCTTCCAGCTTACAACGATTTCCGCCCTAGACGCCCTGCTGGTGGCTGCAGCCCTCCAGGCAGTCTTCAGCCTCCTGCAGAAAGGTTCCTCCAACCCGCTATAAACCTCTAAAGAAAGGCCCGAGAAGTCCTTAACCTATTTTTGGGTTTCCCTCTTCCCTACCTAACCTTTAAAGCGTATCTTCCAGGAGTTTTAATTCCAACCTTTCTGGCTATCTGAGACTTCTCCGGGTCCAAAATGATTAAAAGGCCTGAGAAATCTTCGGAGAAGCTTGTGCTCTTACAGGTGGGGCATACGCTGCCGTAGAAAAGGGTTTTACATTGGGTGCATGCTCTCTCCCTCACTTTTTAGCTTCCCCCTTCTTTTTCGTTTTAGCCTTCTCCTCTTTAACTTTCTCCTCCTCTCTAAGTTTCGCAATATCCTCTTTAATCCACTCAAGCTTTCCGAGGAAGGGCTGCCTCATGGTTATGCCTATTTTCCCGCTGGCTCCGCCTTTAGCCACGCTCACAGCGGTAATCCGCGCCCTAACCCTGTCTCCAACAGTAAGCTTCCGCCTAGTCTCCTTCCCCATCAGAGTTGCCTGCCTCTCATCGTAAACCACGTAATCATCTATAACTTGGGAAACGTGAAGCAGAGCCTCCATGGGGCCTATCCGAACGAAGGCTCCAAAGCTTCCAACCTCCACCACTTCGCCTTCCACCACCTCCTGGATTTCAGGCTTATAGGTTAGGAGGGTGAAGGTTACCTGGTTGTAGGTGGCCCCGTCGCCGGGAAGAATTTTCCCTACAGGCGAAACCTCAGCGGAAATAACTGCCACCACGTAGCCTAACTCCTTACTCAAGGAGCCCTCATATTTTTCGGCTAACTCTTCAATGGCAACTTTAGTTAAGTCTTCGTTAAACTTGCCTGGAGGAATCCTCACCACATCCTGGCATTTAACCAGCTCGAACAAGGCTTAATCCCACCAGCCTTCCAACTCTAACCTTCTGCCTCGAAGGTAAGCTACGGGAATCCCTCTTCTTCTGAGTTCCCGTTTAAGTTTAAGGTCGACAGTTGCTACTGGAAGCTTCATTTCCCCTGCAACCCTGGCAAGGTAATCGTCAACAGGCTCCCCCGGCCTTCTCTCCACGTTAACTTTAACGTATTTCTCCGCCAGCTTTAAAGCGAAGGAGGCCGTCCTCCCAACTTTAGGTTTACCTTTAGAAGCCAGCCTCTCAAGCTCCTCAACCACAGGCGGCAATATTACAGGTTCAACTTTTACAGATAAAATTTTCTCAAGTTCGCCTAGCAGGTCTAAACCTTTCTCAAGGGAAACCATGAGGAAGCTGGTATCTAAAATCACCTTTTTAGGCAACGCTCGACACCATGGGTGCAGGTATCCATATCATTACGTGAAATGTTAAAGTTAACATTTGCCTTCAGGGTTAAAGTATATAAACCCCCTAAATGTTTTACGGCTTCACGGCTTTTCAATGGAAGGTTTCACACGCTTATTAAAACCTTTTTAATTACTAAGCTTGGCTTCAAGGTTTTTTGTCAGCCTTATGGTTAAAAAACCTCTTTTAAAGGCCTAAAAGTCTCCATTAGTCCATGAAAAGCCGAATGTTGGCTTTTTCTCCAAAATTTTATGTTTTGCAGGCTTTAACTTCTTTCTCAGTCAAGGAGGCTTCCCCATGCCCCAAGAAATCGCAGGAAAACCTTTCAAACCTTTCAATTTCAGGCTTCGCGAACGCTTAGATAGTCTAATGTTCTTTTTCCCTCTTACAGCTATTTTCTTGGGCTGGGAGCTAGCAGTCAGGTTAAGTGTGTCAGCTAGGAGTCTTCTCCCCTCACCTGTAACCGTGGCCAGAACTATGCTGGCTGAAATGTTTAACCCCTCCTTCCTCTCCCTTGTAGGCCAGAGCTTCTCAGTTTTAACAGCAGGCCTCCTAGTCGCCCTTCTCATGGCAGTTCCCTTAGCCGTAGCCACAGGACTTAAACAGAAGGTCGACGCTGCCTTCACCCCGCTGTTGATGCTGCTGGGAGCTCTCCCAGACATAGCCCTGCTTCCCATCATAATTTACTGGTTTGGTCCAACCGTTACCTCAGCTCTCCTAATGGCCATTATTGTAGCTTTCTTCCCTCTCTTCTTCATGGTTAGAGAAGGTGTAAACGCCATACCGAAAGACTACTTCCATGTGGTGGAAATCTACAGCACCAACCGTTTCCACCTCTACACGAAACTTCTGCTTCCAGCCACCCTGCCAAACCTGGTTGCCGGCTTAAGATTGGCCTACGAATTCCTCTGGGAGGTGGTTTTGGCTGTTGAAATTATTGCGAGACTTAACGGGGTAGGCCTCCTAATAGACAGCTCTGTTAAGGCTGGAGCCTTAAGCGAAGCCTTCGCAGCCCTCTTCTTCATAGGTTTAACCGCCATTCTCGTTGACAGGCTTCTCTTCCAGAGGCTTGAAGACAGGGTTAGGAGGTGGAGGGATTGAGAAGCAAATGTCTAGAAGTTGACGGCGTGGCTAAACATCATCACCATCCTTCCATCGGACCCATACCAACCCTAGAAGAAGTAACCTTCCACGTTCACGAACGCGAGTTCATAGGCATAATCGGGCCGAGCGGCTGCGGGAAATCCACGCTCCTAAAAATAATTGCAGGGCTAGATAAGCCTACTAAAGGGGAGGTCCGCCTCAAAGGGGAAACCATTTCTAGGCCTCACCCAAAGATAAGCATGGTCTTCCAGAACTTCGCGCTTTTCCCATGGCGGACGGTGCTTCAAAACGTGGAGTTCGGCTTGGAGGTTCAAGGGGTTCCCCGGGAAACCAGACGTAGAATCGCGATGAGGCTTATTGAAACCGTAGGCTTAACTGGCTATGAGCACTGCTACCCCAAAGAGCTTTCAGGAGGGATGAAGCAAAGGGTGGGGATCGCCAGAGCTTTAGCTGTGGACCCTGAAGTGGTGCTACTCGACGAGGCCTTCAGCTCGGTGGACGAGTTCACTGCCCAAGTTCTCCGGCATGAGGTTTTAGAGCTCTGGGAGGAAACAGGGAAAACCTTCATTCTGGTAACCCACAACCTCACAGAGGCCATAGA
>QMYF01000007.1 GCA_003662515.1 Candidatus Hecatellales archaeon
CCCTACGGGCGAGCCTTCCCCTTCGACGAGGTTAAAGGCAAAAACGTTTTGGCTATTGCGGGAGGCATAGGGCTTGCTCCCCTACGCTCCGTGGTAAACAGGCTTCTCCACCATAAAAACGAGTTCGGCGAAATCTATGTCCTCTACGGCGACAGGAACCCCAGCCTCCTCCTCTTCAAGGAGGACCGGGAAATCTGGGCTCGAGAACTCAACCTGCGGGTTATCTGCGAGGCGGCTGATGAAACTTGGAAGGGCCCCATAGGAGTGGTAACCAAGCTTCTAGAGGACCCGGATATTCCCGTGGAGAACACCGTGGCCATGGTTTGCGGCCCCCCAATCATGTACAAGTTTGTATGCCGGAAACTTTTAGAGCTCGGCTTCAAGGAGGAAGACATCTACCTGTCCTTCGAGCGGAGGATGAAGTGTGGAGTAGGCAAATGTCGCCACTGCAATATTGGCTCAAAATTTGTTTGCCTTCATGGCCCCGTCTTCACGCTTAAGGAGGCTCGTGAACTTCATGAGTCGGGGGTGTTTTGATGGGTAAGCTTAAGGTTGCCTTTTTCGATTTTACAAGTTGCAACGGCTGTCTGCTATCCATGATAAACCATCCAGAGTTTGTTGAGGTTGTAAGCCACGTAGAGCTAGCCGATTTCAGGCTTGTTCGAAGCCTTAAGGTGGAGGGTCCCTTCGACGTAAGCTTTGTGGAGGGTTATCCTGGAGACAGCCATGAAATTGAACGTTTAAAGAAGATTCGAGAACAGTCCAACATGCTAGTTGCCTTGGGAGCCTGCGCCTGCACGGGAAGCATCCAGTCCATTAGAAACTTTTTCGACCTGGAAGAGGCGGCAAACTATGTCTATAAAGGCGTAAAGAAGGATATTGCGGAGGTCAAGCCTTTAGACGCCTACGTTGAGGTAGACTTCTACCTGCCGGGCTGCCCAGCCAGCGGAGCTGAAGCAGTTCAAACCTTGAAAGCCCTCCTGGTAGGCAGGAAACCTGAGATTCCCATGCACGCCGTCTGTGTTGAATGCAAGCTCAGGGAAACTGAATGTGTTCTTGTGCAGGGGATTCCCTGCCTTGGACCTGTAACTAGGGGAGGCTGCGGGGCTCCCTGCCCTGCTGCAGGCTATTTCTGCGATGGATGTCGAGGGCCATGTTCAGACCCCAATGTGGCCTCTGAAGTGGAGATTTTGAGGAAGCTTCTCGGTAAGGAGGAGATCGTCCGCCTCTTCAGGAGGTATGCTTCCCTTAAGGAGGCTTTCAAGGAGGTGGCGGAGGGGAAGGTTGAATGAGCAGCCATGAGGTTGAGCTTATCACGAGGGTTGAAGGCCACGCTGTCTACGCTGTCGACCTGGAGAAAGGTGAGGTTAAAAGCGTAAGGTTCGCCCCCGTGGAGGGAGCCAGACTTTTCGAAGCATGGCTTAGACAGCGCCACTACGACGAAGTATACTTTTTCGCTTCGAGAATCTGCGGTTTCTGCCCGGTTTCCCACAACCTCGCCTCGGTTAAGGCTGTTGAGGCGGCTCTTCAGGTTCAGCCCTCCGAGCAGACGGTTAAGCTGCGGAAAATCATGAACTTTGGAGAGCATCTTCAAAGCCACTGCATCCATGTCTTCTTCCTTTCCCTGCCAGACTTTGTGGGTGCCGAAAGCGCCTTCGCCCTCCTACCCCAGTATGGAGAGGAAGTTAAGGCTGCCGTAGAGTTCAGAGACCACGCCAACTATCTGATTGAGGCTGTTGGAGGGAGACCTGTCCACCCCATGGCCACCGCTGTTGGAGGCTTTCGAAGGCTTCCAACCCCAACACAGATAGCCGAAATGCTTTCCAGAGCCAGGCAGATGAAGAAGCTTTTAGAAAAGCTGGTAGACTTCTACAGTAAAGCGAAGGTTCCAGAGTTTTCGAGGGAAACAGAGTATCTTGGCCTTCAAAGCCAGCTGGAATATGCCCTCTACGATGGCTGTCTTGCCTCCACTAAGGGCTTTAAAGCTGAGGTTGAAGCCTACAAGCAGCATATAGAGGAGGAGGTTCGCGAATACTCTACAGCCAAGTATTACACTAGGGAGGGTAAACCCTTCATGGTGGGCGCCCTAGCCAGGTTCAACCTAAACTATGACCAGCTCAGCGACGACGCTAAGGAAACCGCTGAAACCCTAGGCTTAAAACATCCAACCTACAACTCCTTCCATAACACTACGGCGCAGCTGGTCGAAATGGTTCACGACGTAGACGAGGTTCTGAAAATCCTTGAAGAATTTCAGGATTCAGGGCTGAAGGATGAGCGGCCTCCCAAGGTTGAGGTGAAGCCGGGTAAGGGGACGGCGAGTGTGGAGGCTCCAAGGGGAACCCTAATTCACTCCTACGAGATGGATGGAAACGGCTTGCTGCGTGAGGTGGACATAGTTACGCCTACAGCCATGAGCCTGAACAATGTTGAAGCCGACATGCGGGTGCTGGTAAAGGAGAACCTAAACCTTCCAAGGGAAAAGCTTGCCAGCCTTGTTGAAGCCCTAATTCGAGCCTATGACCCGTGCATTTCCTGCTCAGTCCACTTCCTCAGAAAATAGTCTTTCTTTCCCCCTTTCAGGGCTTCCACCACTTAAACATGAGGTAGAAGATTTCTCCGGTTTTAAGGTTTGGAACGGCGATTATGAAACGTTTACGGACCGCGGTGGCCAGTCTTCCTGAACGCACCAGCTCGGGGGCGCCTACCAGGTCTGAAGGCTTCCTCACCTCAACCAGGTAGGGTGCATGGTCTATCCCGGGACCCTGCTGGTAAACAGCGAAGTCGCATCCAAACTTTATGCCAGGCTGAACGATGAAACCCTTCTCGCGGAGGTCCCTGTAGACCAAATATTTCAGCTTGAAGTCACGGTAGGCTTTGAGGGCAGCCCTTTTAAGCCTCGCCGGAGAAATCTTCCTCCCATTTTTATACACTTCGAGAACTCCTTTTTCGGCTAGGTATGCTCCCTCAAGGAGGTCTAAAAGCAGGGGGGCAGCGAAGTCGGGGGTTTTCGGCTTAGAGATCCCTAGAGGTTTCCCATAATAGCCTAGCCTGTAGAGGCTTCGAGCCTCCTCAAGGTTTGAGACCAGAAGCCGATCCTCAACCAGCTGAGCCTTAAACTTGGGTTTCCCCTCCATTCTCGGTCTTCCTCAAGCCGTCATGGCTATGATGCGGACTATGTCGGCTACTTCTTCAGCCACGTCGGCTACATCCTCCAGGAAGACGGCTACCTCCCTTAGGAGGAACATTACTGGAAGGCTTACTCCACTTGAAATAATTTTCAAGTCCACCTTACGGTAAATGCTGTCTACGGTTTTCTCTGAAGCCTCCACTTCTAGGGCTATCTCCATAACCTTGGAGGCTCCATACCTGAGGGCTAAAATCAGGTCTCTAAGCCTTATCAGGGAGTTTAGGGAGGCTTCAGCCAGGTTTTCCATCTCCTTTAAAACCTCTTTGGGAACCTCCCATCTCCGCTTAGCCATTTCAGCCAGCCTGTAAGAGATGCCTCCACAATAGTCAGCTATCTTGTTAATTCCAGCTGAAAGATTGATAAAGTCGTCACGGTTCACCAGCATTTCACCGAGCTCGGCTATCTCCTGCATTATCGCCCTTTTAACCTCCCAGGCTTTTTCCACGTGGAAGGTTATGTCAGCATGGTGCTGGAGAACCTTATTTTCATCCTCGTTCTGGTAGGCGCTAAACATAATGCATATGGTGCGAAGAGCATCCAGAGCCTTCCTAACGTGGTCTTGGCAAAGCTCTAAAATGCGTCTTCGAGTCTGCTCGACAGTTTCTCTTGGAAAGGTCATAGCCAACCCTCAAAAGCCTATACTGGCTAAAACTTATAGGACTAGAGGGGTTTAAAAGAATAGCGAACTCTTTTAATTTTCGCTTTGAGGTGGGAAGCCTTTGAAAGTGTATTTTCAAGATTTAACCGTTCACAGCAGTAAGAGGTTTGAGCTGATAGACATAACCTGGAAGGTTGAGGAGGCTGTAGCTGCCTCTGGAATCAGAAACGGTTTATGTTTGGTTTATGCCCCTCATGCTACGGCAGCCATCATAGCCAACGAACATGAGTCAGGCCTCCTTTACGACCTTCTAGCAAAGGTTAGAGAGCTTTTCCCGGAAGGTGCAGGATACAGGCATGACCGCATAGATGATAATGCTCACGCCCACCTAGCCTCCGCCTTCCTAGCCTCCTCGAGAATCTTCCCTGTTCGAGATGGAAGACTTGTGAGGGGAACCTGGCAGAACATTCTCCTCGTGGAAGCGGACGGGCCTAGAACTCGAAGAGTTGTTGTTGAGGTTTTGGGTGAAAGTTAACCTGAGGTTTGGAGAGGCTCGCCAGCCTTCTCGAAAGAGATTTCCCCGCGGAAGAGGCTTCGCAACACTTTGGGAAGCCTGCCTGCTGGAACTCGAACCTGCTTCCAGGTGTCCCTGTCCCGGAGGGTAACCGTCTCATCTTTGAGGGTTTGATAGTCCACGGTTACCGCGTAGGGTGTTCCAATTTCATCCATCCGGGCGTAGCGTCGGCCAATGCTGCCTGACTCGTCATACTCCACGGTGAAGCCTTCCCGTAGGAGGCTCAAATAGATTTCCCTGGCTTTCTCCGGAAGCCCATCTTTATTCATGAGGGGGAACACCGCCACCTCAATAGGCGCTAAATCGCGGGGAAGCCTTAAAACCACGCGGTCTCCACGCTCCGTGTAGGCGTATTCTAAGGTTACATAGAGCAGTCTGTCCAGGCCGAAGGAAGGCTCCACCACGCTAGGCAGAATCCTCTCCCCTTTCTCTTCAACCTCCTCCTCAACTACCTCTACATGCTCCCTGGTTAGCTCGAAGGTTTCCCCGTTACTTTTGAGCTGGTAAACGCCTTCCCGGCTTAAGGCTTCAGCCACCTCTTCAGCTGGTGTAACCTCCAAAAGCCTCAAGATTAAAGTTGCCTTGTCTTTGAAGGATGCTCCCAGCCGGGCCTTGTCAACCTTAAGCCTCAGCCTTTTAACCTTTCTGGCTTCCCCGTAGGGGACGAATACGCGTAGGTCTTCTCCGCTATGGGCCATATGCATTTTCAGGTCGTAGTCGGTGCGCCAGGCGTGGCCTGAAACCTCTACGTAGCCCCAGCGGGAAAGCTTCACCACTTGGTCGTAGGTTTGCGCTGAATAGTGGGCTCGCTCGCCGGGAAGTTTCTCTCTGAAATACTGGTTTTCGTCTGGGACTCCTAACTCGTTTAGGAAATGTTTCGCCCTAACCATGAAGTAGGCTGACCATTCAGCCTTAATGTAGCCTCGGTCTAAGGCTTCAGCCACCGTGACCTCTACAGGCTCCTCCACCCCCCTCTTAATCAGCTCTTCCGGAAGCAGTCTAAGCTTCTCCCCTAAAACTTCGCTTAGCTTCGGGCATTCAGGCTTCTTAGGGTTGAAGAAGAACTCGAACTCCATAATGGTGAACTCTCTAAGCCTCACAGGCCCCTGCCTAGGTGAAATCTCGTTTCTGAAGCAGCGTCCCACCTGAGCCGCCCCAAAGGGAAGCTTCCCCCTAACCAGGTCGTAGAGACGTTTAAAGTTGACAAACATTCCCTGAGCGGTTTCAGGCCTCAGAAAGCCAACATGCTCGCTGTAGGGGCCTATGGTGGTTTTGAAAAGCTCGTTGAAGGCTTGAGGCTGCTCAAGCTCGCCTCCACATTCTGGACAGCGCACCCCATGCTCGGCTAAAAGCCTCCCCAACTCTTCCAAGGTTAAGCCTTCCCCGGAAATTTTAGCCTGCTCCTCAAGCAGATGGTCAGCCCGCCATTTTCTCCCACATTTTTTACAAGTGGTTATAGGGTCTGTGAAATGGGCGGTGTGGCCTGAAGCCTTAAACACGATTTCCGGAGCCACAATCGCCGAATCGATGAGCACCACGTTCTCCCTACGCACAAACCAGTCTATCCATTTCTGTTCAAGTTTACGTTTGAGGAGGCTTCCCAGAGGCCCGTAATCTAGGAAGCCTGCCTCTCCACCGTAGATTTCATAGGAGGGCCAGAAGAAGCCTCTCCTCTTAGCCAGCTCTATGACCTTCTGATACTTGTCAGGTTCGCTCAAGCCTCCTCAGCCTCTTCTCCCTAGCTTACCGTGAAGGGGAAGATAAATTATTATGGTTGTCTTCACCCTTAGTAGTTTACCTTTTCGGGTGGCCTGCATGGTTTACGACGCCCTAACGGCGGGAGACCTGGCAAGCTTCCTCCAAGCCTTCATCATGCTCTTCGCCATTTTCGACCCTATAGGAAACCTTCCCATCTTCTTCTCGCTTACCTCCGAGCTTCCTGAAGAGGAACGGAGGAAGGTGGCAGCCCGATCTTCGCTGGTAGCCCTCCTCATCCTGCTGGTTTTCGCCTATGGAGGCATTTACATTCTAAGCCTCCTCCAAATAACCTTGAACGACTTCAAAATTGTCAGCGGAATAATCCTGCTGATTTTCGCTGTGGAATATGTTTTGGGGAGGGGGGAGAAACGCTACAAGACAGCTGGGAAACCTGAGGAGATAGCTGTTTTCCCGCTGGCTACACCGCTTCTGGCAGGCCCGGGAAGCATAAGCGTGGTCATGTTGACGGTTAACCCGCCCTTTGGACCTTTAACCACCCTGGTAATCATAGTTCTAAACGTTTTGATCGCTTGGTTTGTTTTAAGCCTAGGTTCAAAGCTTAGAGGCCTCCTAGGCTATCAGGGAGCCACCATTATCTCGCGGATTATGGGGTTAATCATAGGGGCGATAGCTGTAGCCTTCATTAGAGACGGAATCGTAGGGGTGCTGGAAAGCCTGGAAGAAGCCTAACAGCTAATGCCAGCCTGTAAACTTCCTGTCGAAAAGCTCCTCAGGCTTAACCTTGCGCTCATGGAGGATTGTGGCTACCAAAGCGCCTGAAACCCCCAGCTCAGCAAGCCTCTCCAAATCTTTAATCCCCCTCACACCCCCGCCTACCAGAATTTCTCCATCGAATTTTTCTAATGCCACGTTTAGAAGCTCTAGGTTTACGCCTTTGCCTACTCCAACCCTAGCCAAATCTAGCAGGATGAGCTGGGAAACCTGAAGGCTTTTAAGGGCTTCAAGAAAACCTTCAACCTTCAAATTTTTCAGTTCAGGGTTGCCAGCTAAAAGTTCTCCTTCAAAGGTGTCAAGGCTCACAGTAACCTTGGCTTCTCCGCAGGCTTTGAGGACTTGGGAGAGAAAGTCTAAGCTTGGAAGAGTTTCTGTAGCTAAAATTGCTCTTGAGGCTCCAGCCTTAAAGGCTTCCTCAACCTCTTCAAGCCTCCTGAAGCCGCCGTCAACCATTATTTGAAGGCTGGTGGAGCCTGAGAGTTCGCCTAGAAGAGGGCTGTTTAAAGGCTTTTTACCAGTTATGGCGTCGAGATCCGCTAGGTAAAGCTCCCTAAACCCGTATACGGCTTCAAAGGCTCGGGCAAGCTCAACCGGGTCCGGAGCAGATGCAAGCCAAGACTTAACAGGCTGATAGCGGCCTCTTTCACCTTTCCTCGCGTGGACAGCTACGCCTTCTTTCACGTCTAGGACGGGGATAACGCGGAACCTCAAACCTTTAGGGTCCTCCGTTCGGCTAGGGTTCTAGAAACCATCTGGTTTAAGGGAAGTTTCCCCTCCAACTCTTTAACTTTTTCTAGGCTAGCCTTAGTAGCAGGCTTTTTCGGGGCGGCCTTGCAGCTGGCAGGGTTTGAAGCTGAAATAGGGTAGGTTCCTATGTGTCTGGCTAGGGAGACTATTTCCTCCTTGTTTAGGCCTAGAAGCGGCCTTAAAACGGGTAGAAGGGAGGCTTCATCCTCCACCTTAAGGTTTGCCAAGGTTTGACTGGCAACCTGGCCTAGGCTATCTCCCGTGGCTAAGGCTTCACAGCCCTCTTTTAAGGCAAGCTGGGAGGCAACCCTAAGCATAAACCTTTTGCAGAGCACGCAAACATAGTTTGGACTTCCCGTCTTTAAAAATTCTTGAAGGTTTCCACCGTGAGGTACTAGGTGAAGCCTGGTAAGGTTTGCATGCTTCTTAAGTTGACGGCAGACAGCTAAAACCCTTTCAACTTCTTCTTTTGGGAGGAAGGGGTAGCCTTGGAAGAAGATGGCTTCAACCTCTAGCTGTGGCTGTTTCCCTAGAAGGTAGCCTGCTACGGGGGAGTCTATCCCGCCGGAAAGTAGGAGGAGAATTCTGGTTTTAGCCAAGGCTTCCCTCCGATATGATTAAATGGCGGGCTGAAGTATTATTTTTAGGTTTAACGGCTTTTTGGCTTGGAGGCAACTATCGGAGGTGGCGGAGGTTTGGCTGTCGAAAGGGTTAAAACGGGCATTGAAGGTTTAGATGAGATACTTCATGGAGGTATTCCGCGGAGGAATATTGTGCTTCTCTCCGGTGGGCCTGGAACAGGTAAAACCATTCTGGCTCAGCAGTTTCTCTTTAACGGCCTTCTGGCTGGTGAACCTGGCGTTTACGTGGCTTTAGAGGAGCATCCTGTCCAGGTTAGGGTTAACATGGCTCAATTCGGCTGGGAAGTTAGAAAATTTGAGGAGGAAGGCCTTTTCGCCATTGTGGACGCCTTCACTGGAGGCATAGGTGAGGCTGCCAGAAGGGAGCGGTACGTGGTTAGGGCTCCCGACGAGTTTGAAGCCATGGTTGACGTTTTAAGGGCGGCGGTGAGAGATGTGGGAGCTGTCAGAGCTGTAGTCGACTCGGTTACCACCCTCTACATTACGAAGCCTGTGGCAGCTCGGGGAATAGTTATGCAGCTTAAACGTGTTCTCTCAGGGTTGGGCTGCACCAGCTTCCTGATTTCACAGGTCAGTGTAACGGAGAGAGGGTTTGGAGGCCCCGGTGTCGAGCATGCTGCCGACGGAATTATCCGGCTGGACCTAGACGAAATCAAAGGTCGACTTTACCGAAGCCTTATAGTCTGGAAGATGAGGGGGACAAGCCACTCCATGAATAGGCATCCCTTCGAAATAACCGACCGGGGAATAATTGTTCACGCTAAGAAAACTCTCTCCGTGGGGGTTTCTCAGGGGGAGGTGTTGAGTCATGAGTGAGGTTCCCTTAAGCCCTGTTGGAAAAGAGGAGATTCACAGGCTGGAGTCAGCCCTCCTGGTTGGAACCCTTTTCAGGCCTGAAGTTTTGGAGGAGCTTCGAGACCCCACTGAAAGGCTTACCTGGGTGGACTCCTTAGCCGTCGCTGCTGCCGCCCTAGCCAGAGAAAAAGCAAAGATGCCTGTCAGCCGGATAGCTGAAGAGTTAGGGCGCTCCGAAGCCACCATTA
>QMYF01000008.1 GCA_003662515.1 Candidatus Hecatellales archaeon
CTAAAGGTTCAAAGCCAAAATTATGTTTATCCCTTTCCGGGAGCCCCGCTAAACTATTATCACGTTGTCGATGTCAAAGTATTTTCTGGCAAGCTGCCTAATCCTGTTGGCCCGCTCCCCCTTCCGTCCGATGGCTAACCCTTTATCCGCCTCGTTGATTCTGACCACGATGATTTTCCTGCCGTCCAGCTTCTCCGTCATCCTGACCTCCTGAACCTTAACGGGCATGAAAGCCTTCCTAACAAATTCTACAGGGTCGTCAGCATACTCTATGACCTCGATGTCTTTCCCCGTCATCTTTTTCAGGATTTTAACCTTGCCGCCGTATTTGCCTACGGCTAGGCCTCCCTCCCTCTCCTTGGTGATGAAAACCAGCTTGTTAGCCTTCTCGTCGATGATGCAGTCCTTAGCCGTAGCCCCCGTAATGCTTTCAAAGAGGGCAATATAGCGCATTTCCTCGGCTGTCAACTTTATTTTGCCCGCCAACCTCACTTTGACCTCCTTTTAGCCTTCTTCCTTTCAGCCTTACCCAGATTCAAGATGTCTGAGTCGCCTGGATCTCGAACAGCTAAAGCCGTAACCGTGTAGGGTTTACCGCAGAGGGAGCCTAAATCAAGGCTGGAAGACTCAAACTCTAGGAGGGGGATACCTGCCAGCTTAGCAGTTCTATCAAGCTTCTCCCGCAACTCCTTAGGAATATTTTTAGCAACCACCACGATTTTAGCCTTACCCGAACGGAGGGCTTCCAAGGTTTCCTTAAAGCCGAAGGTAACTTTGCCTGTTCTGACGGCTATGGTTAAGGCTTTGGCGAGGCTGCTCAACCCTTATTTTCCCCCAGCCTTCCAGGAGTCATGTAAAGCTCTATGATGCCTGTTCCCACTGGAATTATCTGGCCGCAAATCACGTTTTCCGTTACACCTTTAAGGTCGTCCTCCAAACCCTTAACCGAAGCATCAATCAAGGTTGGAACCGTTATCTCGAAGGCCGCCCTAGCCAGCACGCTTGCCTTCTCACCTGTAACTCCATGGCGGCCAATCTGCATGACTTCACCGTTAAACGTCATTATGTCTGCCACCAGCATGATGTGCCTAATGTCCACGTCCAATCCCTGTTCCTCCAGCACGCCCATAATCTCGTTTATGATGGCGTTCCGCGCCGCTTCTATGCCTAGGGTAGCTGCAATCTCGTGAATGTTGTTGGTGGTGGTTCTGGAGGCGTCAACCTCGGGAACCTTCAAAACCTTAGCCAGGTTTGAGCCGTCCGTCTGGATAACCCATTCACCTTTATCCCAAACCACGATAGCCCTTCTAATGCCCGGGATGCCTTTAACCGGAATATAGTTCACCCGGTTGAGGATTTTGGGCAGGTCTGCAGGGTTCTCCGGAGTGAGCACCAGCCTCCTGCTGCCCTCCAGCTTAACCTTGCAGCCTGAAATCTTAATCAGGTTTTTCACCTCGGAGGCTGTTAGACCCCTCTCAGCCAGCGAGGCTGGACTTAACTCTACGATGACGGCGGCGGAAACATAGTCGATGTAGATGGCTGTGGCGATGTCGCTGAGCGTAGTGTAAACAATGTTTTGAGCTATCTTGGCGGCCTTCTCCCTATCCTTCCGATATTCAGGCTTAAGGTAAATGTTCATGATGGGTGTAGATGGAGTCTTCCTAGCGTCCACGATCTCGATGATTCTCGGCAGACCTAAGGTGACGTTCCGCTCTTTAACGCCTGCGAAGTGGAAGGTTCGCAGGGTCATCTGGGTGCCGGGCTCACCTATGGATTGAGCTGTAACGATTCCGCAGGATTCTCCAGGCTCTATCTTCGCCTTCTTATAGTCTCTCACCGTGGTTTCCACAGCCTCGTCGATAGCCTTCTTAGGCAGCCCAGACTTGAGCAGGGCTTTCTTAAGCTCGCTGACTAGGAGCGGGGTAAGCTCCTTCTTAACGGCTTCCACCTTACTCAAAATGTATTCTTTGGGTGCAGGCTTCTCCCTAATGTCGGCGTAGGCCACCTTAAGCCTCTCCACCAGCCTGTCCACGTTAACAGCCTTACCATGGTCGCTTTTGGCAGGGTCAACCCCGTCCTCACCGTAGAGGAACTGGATTATCTGGCCTGTAGCCGTCCTCACGGTTTCATCGTATTCCACCTTTACGTCTTGGAGGGCGTTGATAAGCCTGCGCTGCATGTAGCCGCTCTGCTGGGTTCTCACAGCCGTGTCGACGAGGCCTTCCCGGCCTCCCATAGCGTGGAAGAAGAACTCCCACGGGTTCAAGCCGTCCCGGTAGCAGGAGCTGACGAAACCTCGCGCCTCAGGGCTGACATCTCCAGGCTTGAAGTGAGGTAGAACCCTGTCCTTGTATCCCCGCGTGATACGTTTGCCTCGGATGGACTGCTGGCCTAGGCATGCAGCCATCTGGCCGATGTTGAGGCTGGAGCCTCGAGCACCCGTCCTCGTCATAATGCTTCCACTATTATCCATTCCGAAGTATTCGTCAGCCAGCTCTCCAGCGTCGTCTCTCGTAGCAGCCAGCTCGTTCATAATGTAAATTTCAAGGGAGTCTTCTAGGGTTTGGCCTGGAAGCTTGGTTAGCTCTCCACGGTTAAACTTGTCGATGAGCTCCATAACCTTCTTCCTTGCCTCGGCGATTCTCCTGTCAATCTTCTTTTTAACCGCCTCAGAAACGTCGAGCTCGTCGAGAGAGTAGGAGAAGCCTTTCATGGTGATGTAGGCGTTAACCATGGCTGAAAGCTTGTTCAGAAACTCTTTGGCGGCCTCAGAACCATATTCTTTCACTATCCTGTGGAGAACGCTTTCCGACTTTTCAGCTCCAATAGTGTTCCTGTCAATTACGCCGTGAATGAGCCTTCCATCCTTAATAACCACGTAAGCATCATATTCGCATTCTTCCATTTTACAGGTGGAACAGCCTCTGCAAATGTTGGCCTTAGCCACATAGTCGAAGTCTTTAGGCAGCAGCAAGCTGAAAATGTCTTTTCCAGACCAGAGGGGTTGAGGCTTCTTCACGGTGGGTGGAGGCAGGGGGCCCTCATAGTTTATGGCTGCCAGAAGGGTGAAAACCTCTTCTTTGGTTAGAAGAGTGGACTTCCTAGTCAGCAGGTAGGCTCCTGTTATGAAGTCTCTTATGGCTCCGATGAGAGGGCCGCCATATCTTGGAGACAGAATTTGGTCTTGAACCTTCATGAGTTCAAGGGCTTCCGTTACGGCTTCTTCACTCTGGGGCACGTGAAGGTTCATCTCGTCTCCGTCGAAGTCGGCGTTGTAGGGCGGGCAAACGCAGAGGTGGAGGCGGAAAGTCCTGTAGGGTAAAACTTTGACGCGGTGGGCCATCATGGACATGCGGTGGAGGGAGGGCTGCCTATTGAAGATGACAATGTCGCCATCTTTCAGGTGTCTTTCAACGATGAAGCCTGGCTGGAGGGCTTCAGCAATCTTAGACCTGTCAGCCACGAATTCAAGCCTTATCCTTTTGCCGTCCGGCCTTAAAACGTAGAGGGCTCCAGGATACTTGTAGGGGCCGTTTTCCACCAGCTTACGCATTTCCTCAAGGTTCCACTCGGTAACCACTTCAGGATAGGTAAGCTTCATGGCAACTTCCACGGGAACGCCAACCTCGTCTATGGAGAGGTTGGGGTCCGGCGAGATAACCGTTCGAGCTGAAAAGTCTACTCTTTTGCCTGAAAGGTTGCTTCGGAAGCGGCCCTCCTTCCCTTTAAGCCTTTGAGCCAGGGTTCTCAGCGCCCTGCCTGAACGGTGGCGGGCTGGAGGAATCCCCGAAGTCTCATTGTCGAAATAGGTGGTTACATGGTATTGGAGGAGGTCGGAGAGCTCCTGGGAGATTAGGGGTGGAGCTCCGCCTTCGCTAGTGTATTCTTCAAGCCTCTGGTTTATCCGAATGATGTCCACTAGCTTGTGGGTTAAGTCATCCTCAGACCTTATTCCCGACTCAAGCATGATGGAAGGCCTAACGCAAACCGGAGGCACAGGGAGAACCTGTAAAACCATCCATTCAGGCCTCATGGCTGTGGGGTCATAGCCGATAAGCTTAAGGTCTTCATCGTTAATGAGCTCCAGCCAGCCTCTAATGGTGGAGGGTGTTAGAGGCCTTGGAGCGCCTTCCACATGCTCGTAGAAGCTGGTGGGCTTGGAGAACTCGATGGGGTTCTGCCTCTTCATGCAGTGGGGGCAGCGTTGAGCCTTCTTCGCCTTATGTTTAATCTCCTCGTAGAGGGAGGTTGGCTCCTCTCCGATCTCCTCCTTTATCTGCTGGATTTTCCGCTTATACTCTTCTATTTCCTCCTCGGAAAGCAGAATTCTACCGCACTCCTTACAGAAAATATTTAGAAGCTCGTGAATATACTTGACAAAGCCCACATGGATAACCGGGAAAGCCAGCTCGATGTGGCCGAAGTGGCCTGGACAGCGGGCAGCCGTGTTCCCACAGGTTTTGCATCGAGCCCTCGGCTCGAGGGTTCCCAGCCTTTCATCCATGAGGCCTGAAGCTATAGGGGCTCCATCCTCGTCGTAGGTGTCAGCCTCCTTAATCTCCACCACAGAGTATTTTCTAATCTCCTGGGGGGAGAGGATTCCAAACTTTATCTTTTTGATCCGTTTGGTTGCCTCCTCTTCCTCTATAAGGGTTTCCACAGCCATTAGGCTCTCTCCTCCAATATTAGGCGTGGAGCAATACAGAGGCTCATAAGCTCCTGAAGCAGAAGCTTAAAGGCGTAGGAAACCGTAACGGGCGAAATAACCGTTTCATCACCGCAGATGGGGCAGACATATTTGCGCTGCCTAGCATCATACCAGGCGATGAGTCCACATTTCTCGCAGACGTATATCACGTATTTGTCGGATTCGTCGAGAAGCCTGTCTTTGAGCAGGAGAGCTGCTCCATGGCCTACCAGGCAGTCTCTCTCCATTTCGCCGAAGCGGAGGCCTCCTCCCCTAGCCCTACCCTCGGTAGGCTGCCTCGTCAACATCTGCACCTGACCCCTAGACCTAGCATGAATCTTGTCTACCACCATGTGGTGAAGCTTCTGGTAGTAGACGATGCCTATGAAAATGTCGGCTTCAAACTTCTCCCCAGTTATTCCGTTATACATTACTTCCCGTCCACCGTGGTGGAAGCCCAGCTTCTTCAAAACCTCCCTTAGGTCGGTGATTTTCTCGTTGAGGAAGGCTGTGCCGTTGATAGGCCGCCCAATAATGGCGGCAATCTTGCCCGCGATGGATTCGAGGAATTGGCCTATGGTCATCCGGGAGGGAAAGGCATGCGGGTTAATGATAATATCGGGAACAATTCCGCTTTCGGTGAAGGGCATGTCTTCCTGGGGGACCAGCATACCTATTACGCCCTTCTGGCCGTGGCGGCTGGCAAACTTGTCTCCCAGCTCAGCGTCTCGAACATCTCTAACCTTAACCTTAACCAGCGTGTTGCCCTGAGCCGTCTTGGTAACTATAACCGTGTCCACAATGCCTTTCTCCGAGGGCCTCATGGTCACCGAGGTGTCCCTGCGTGTAGGCCCTCTAAGCTCAAACTCCTTATATTCTTCTAGGAATCTTGGCGGGCTGGTTCTGCCCACCAGTACGTCGGAGCCTGAAACCTCGGTTTCAGGGGCAATTATCCCGTCAGGCTCCAGGTAGCGGTAATACTGTTCACCTCGGAAGCCTACGGTTCCAGGCTCCGGAACCTCGAAGCGGTCTTTCTCTCCGCCCAGATACTGTTTGGCTTCAGCCTCATAGAGGCGGTAGAAGGTGGAGCGGGCTAAACCTCTTTCCACCGAGGACTTGTTGAAGATTAGGGCGTCCTCCATATTGTAGCCTTCAAAGGAGAGAACAGCCACCACACAATTCTGCCCTGAAGGCCTATCATCATAACCTATAATATCCATGGGGTTGGTTTTCACCAGAGCCTTCTGCGGGTAGTGGAGGATGTGGCTTCGGGAGTCTGTTCGAAGGAAGAAGTTGGAGGCGTACATGCCTAAGGCCTGCTTGGCCATAGCCGCCTCATAGGAGTTCCGCGGAGACTGGTTATGTTCAGGATAGGGGATAAGCGAGGCGCAGATTCCCAAAATGCCGTAGGGAACAATTTCAAGGTGGGTATGCTCAGGAGTGACATCTTCAGGTTTAAGCGCAATATACGCGTTTTCCTCCTCATCCGCGTCGAGAAGCTCAATCATACCATTCTTAAGGAAGTAGGTCCAATCCACTTCTCCCCTTCTAAGCTTCTCCAAGTCTTCCGGGGTAACCTTAGGCTTCCCGTTTTCAACTATGATGAGAGGCCGCCTAATCCTTCCAGCGTCAGCGTTAACATAAACCTCCCTTATGGTGACACCGTCAGCCTTATACTCGTAGAGGGCCACGTTGATTTCATGGCTTACCTCCCCTTTACGCCGCATCTCCCTAATCTTTCTGACAAGACCCTCAGGATCCTCCGTATAGCCTATATGGCCGTCGTAGAAGACTTTGGCTCCCTTAAGCCTAAGCTCAGGTGAAGCCTCCTCCACGTCTACAACGCCTAAACTGCGGAGAAGCGCCTTAACCTTCTCGAATCTCTCCCCAACCGAGATGGTGGCGGAAAGGGCGAGGTTTTTAACCAGGCCACAGTTGGAGCCTTCAGGAGTCTCGTTGGGGCAGATTCTACCCCAATGGGTTGCATGGAGGTCTCGAGCTTCAAAGTTGGGCTGGCTTCGGCTGAGAGGAGACTGCAGGCGGCGGAGATGGCTTAAGGTGGAAATATGGTTGGTTCGGTCGAGAAGCTGGGTTATCCCTACTTTGCCTCGCCCCCAGTTTCCGGTGGCTAAGGCATGCTGAATCCGCTCGGTGATTATGCCTGGTCTAACCGCCGCGTTGATGGCTCCGGCGGGGCCAACCCGTTTAAGGCTGGTTCGCTCCAGCTGATATTTCATGTCTCGGCAGAGGTTTCGGAAGGTTACCCGGAAGAGGTCTGCCAGCAGGTCTCCAGCAAGCCTTAAACGCTTGTTGGCGTAATGGTCTTTATCGTCGGGCTTCCTCCAGCCGAGCTTAAGCTCTATAAGCCTGCACACCACCTCAGCCAGGAAGTAAGCCTTCTTAAGCCTGCTTTTCGGGGTTCGGCCGAGGTGGGGTAGGAAGTTTCTATCTAAAACGTTTTCAGCCTTCCTTATCCTGTATTCTTCCACATGGCCGAAGGCCACCCTGTTGCCGATGTAGAGGATGGCATCCTTCGTCTTAATAATGTCTTTAGCCTTCTCGAAGGAGGGTTCAAGGAACTGCTGGATTTCAGGCCTCGGGGAAACCGCTTCAGCGATATCTTTGTCCACTTCCAAGCCTAAAGCCTTCATGAGGACGATGAAGGGGATGTCGACGAGAACTCCGGGGATGGAAACGTAGATGGAGCGGTCAGCCCGCATTTTAACTTCTATTCTCGCCCTGAAGCCTACGGTAGTGGAGAAGATTTTGGCGCGGTAGGTGGCGCTGGTTCCCACCTCTTCAACGTCCACCATAATCCTGTTGGGGGCTAGGTCCTCTAAAGCCACGATAACCCTTTCAGAGCCGTTTATAATGAAGTATCCGCCAGGGTCGTTGGGGTCTTCCCCAGCAGCGATAAGCTCCTCCCTCGTTAAGCCTGCCAGATGGCAGCGTTCAGACTTAACCATAATGGGAATATCGCCGATGTATACGTCCTTTATGAAGAGGATTTTCCTCCCGTCCTTCTCCACCCACATGTTCAGGTAGAGGGGAGCAGCGTAGGTTATGTTCCTTATTCTGGCCTCCATCGGGTAAACGTCATGCTCCGAGCCGTCGACCTCAACAACCCTAGGCTTCCCAACCTTGATTTCGCCGAAGCAAACCCTGTACTTGGTTTCAGCCTCAATGTCGATGCCTCCAACCTCGCTTATGATTTCCTGGAGACCTCGGGTAATGAAGCTGTTATAGGAGTTTAGATGCTGCCTTACAAGCCCCTCCTTCCTAAGCATGTCTTCCAGGAGAACCCAGTAAGGGTCACGGGGCATTTCACATTTTAAGCTGGAAACCGTGGACATTTTCACTTCTCCCTAACCACAAACCTGTAGTATACGGCTTCTCCAGCCGTAGGACTCTTACGGGTAATCTTGATGATGTCGCCTGGCTTAGCTCCCAACGCCTTAACTGCAGGATCAGTATCCTTAATCTTAGGCAGATGGTAGGGTTTTATCCGGTATTTTTTCAGAAGCTCCTCTGCCTCCTCCTTAGACAGGATTTCATGTTTGGGTACTAGAATATGGTCGAAGATTTTGAAGCCTGCTTCCGCCTTCTTACTCATATTACGGATAGTACCTCCCCTAAGAGTTAAGCTCCCAACCTTAAAAGCTGGCTTTCATCGCCCTACGGCGGCAACCCGCCTATGCATGAATAGAGCGTTAAAGACCATTTAATAAACTTTTACCCTGAAAATAAGTTAAAAAGGCTTAGGAGGTAGGAGAGTCAACCTGGATGCTGGAAGGCAGGCTTCAAAACCTCTTTAAACCTGTGAGGGCGGTAGGCTTCGATTTAGATGGAACCCTCGTAGACAATACGAGACAGCTCCTCGACGCTTGGAAGCAGGCATTAACCGAGGTTGGTGTTAGAAACGTTACGGACGGCGATCTGCTGGCTCAGTTCGGCAAGCCCACCACAACCATAGCTTTACATTTTACGGGAAGCTGGGAGAAAGCCTTGAAGCTTGTGAAGCTTAAAGATGAGATTTACGACGGCCTCTGGCCTCGCCATTCAAAACTTTATCCCGGAGCCTTAGAGGCTCTTCGGGAGGTTAAAAGGCTCGGCCTCCTCTGCGGTGTAGCCTCCTCTAATAGGGTTGAGAGGATTAGACGCATCCTCAACCATTTCAACCTTCAACGTTACGTGGATGGCGTGGTTGGCTACGATGAGGTTTCAAGGGGGAAGCCCCATCCGGAGATGCTTCTGAAGCTTGCCGGAAAGCTTAGGGTGAAAAGCCTAGAGCTAGCCTACGTGGGCGACAGCCTTTACGATGTGGTTGCCTCTAGGAGGGCAGGCGTCTTACCTGTCATGGTGATGGGCAGCCCCGTTTCTAAGATTCAGGTAAGCCTTCCAAGATGCCTCCGGCTTAAAAGCCTAAGGGAGCTTCCAAACCTTCTAAGAAAGCTTAAAGGCTTCTGAAAAGCGCTACCAGGCCTCCCAGCTTA
>QMYF01000009.1 GCA_003662515.1 Candidatus Hecatellales archaeon
ATAATGCTCGCAGTTCCCGCAGCCGATACATTTAGCCTCATTAACCTTCGCCTTGTTCACGCTTTTGGTGAGGCTGATGATTCCTCCATCTACCTTTAACTCTGCGAGGAGGCTTCTCAGATAGTCAAGCTTTAGAAAGCTTATCTTTCCTCCTTCTTTAAGCCTGCAAAACTCCTCCTCGCAGGGGAGAACGTGAAGCCTGTCAGCTACGCCCTCGCTGAGAAGCCTAAAGTAGAAGTCCATGGGAACCCTGCCAGCACAGGGAACCCTTAAAACAGGTATTCCCCTTCTGCCCACCTTCTCCTCAATAGACCTATCCGTAGGGTTGCTTCCCTTACAGGCTACCACAAGACTTCGCTCCCCAGTCTTCAGGCACAGCTGCCTCGCCATCTCGAGAAGGTCTTCCATACTGTAATATTGGACGGTTATGGCGTCAAGAGGGCAGATAGTGTAGCAGAGGCCGCAAAGCTTGCACTTCTCCCTGTCAACTTCAACCTTCCGCTCCTCTGGAAGTTCCCCTTTTAGAAGGGTTAAAGCCTCAAAGGGGCAAGTATAAACGCAGAGTGAGCATCGGCTACAGAGCTCCTCGTCGATGGTTAAGCCGAAAGATAGAGGCTCGCTGCCGGCCATATTTTCACACCTTCAAACGTTTTTAAAGACGGCTACAATGAAGTAATTCTTCAGGCCCTTGTGTTTTTAAGATTTTGCAAATTTCCTTCTTTTGCACAAAATTTTTTGTGCAAAAGCTTAATATTTGCCGTCCAGCCGAAAATACCTTAAGAGGTGACTTGTATCAATGATGGGGCAAACCCAGAAGCCATTAGAAGAAATTTTGAAGTATCTGAACGGCCGACGCAAAATAGTTTTGATGGGTTGCGGAGGTTGCGCCACCATCTTCCATACAGGAGACCCTGAAGCCATAGACCGTATGGCTGAAGCTCTCTCGAAGAACGGTAAGGAGATCATCGCCAAAATTAAGTTGCCCTTCGGCGTTTTCTGCTGCTATCTTCCCATGAGCTCCCAGTTTCTGAAGATGCACCAGAAAGATTTGGAGGCTGCCGATGCCATCCTCATGATGTCCTGTGGAGATGGAACCCAAGCGGTGAGAAGCTATCTCGACAATGAGATGGGCATCGTGAAGCCCATATTTTCAGCCAACAACGCGCTCGGCTTCGTCGGTGAAGGGCCAGCAAACTTCATAGAGAAATGTTTAGGCTGTGGAGACTGTGTTCTCCCCGAGACTGCAGGCATCTGCCCGCTTACCCAGTGTGCTAAAGGGCTGCTTAACGGCCCCTGTGGAGGCACCACCCCAGACGGCAAATGTGAGGTAGACCCTGAAAAAGACTGTGCCTGGCTTCAAATCTTCAGGAGGCTTGAGAAAATAGGTGAGCTTGACAAGTTCGCTGAGATAAGGACGCCTAAAGACTGGAGTAAGGCCACTAGGCCCCGCAGGCTTTCCGTTGAACCCTTAGACCTGATGGCCAAGCTCAAAGAGCTTAAGAACACGTTGGTCTCGATGGGGGTGTAAGGAGAGATGGTGGAGGAAAGAATTTTCAGCAACCTTATGAGGGAGCTTAAAGCTGGAAAATTCGTTTTCACAGGGGAGCTTGAACCTGGAAAGGAGGGAAGCATTGAAACCACTATTGAGGCTGCTAGGAAGCTTCTAGGCCAGGTAACCGCCTGCAACGTCACCGATAACCCGCAGAGCTTCGGCTGCGTCAACAGTCTTGCAGCTGCCTTCATGGTCCAGAAGGAAACCGGAATGGAATGCATCTGTCAGCTTAGATGCTCAGACAAGAACAGGCTTGCCCTGCTCTCCGACGTGCTTGCCGCAGGCCTCCTAGGAATAAAGAACATCCTAGCCATAACTGGCGACTATGTCTCGCTGGGCGACACTCCGGATGTGAAGCCTGTCTACGATCTCGACTCCACCCTGCTAACCCGCATGATAAGGATGATTGTAGATGAGGGGAAAGATTTCCGAGGCAACGAGATAAGGAATCCTCCAAAGCTTCATGTGGGCGTGGCGGCAAATCCAGGCTCAGAGTTCCTAGACATGGAGGTCTACAAGCTTAAACGGAAGGTTAAGGCTGGAGCCGAATTCGTGCAAACCCAGGTAGTTTTCCTTCCGGAGGTTGTCGACAGGTTCTTCGCTAAGGTTAAAGAGGTCGGAGGCATTGACATCCCCATCCTGATAGGGATCTTCCCTGCGAAAAGCTATGCTGAAGCCAAATTCTTCCATGAGCAGGTTTCAGGTGTAATTGTTCCTGAAGACTACATGGCTAAACTTAAGGAAACCAAGGAGATAAAGGATAAGGAGAAGCGGAAGGAACGCATAGACCAGATAAACATTGAATACTTCACAGGCTTCCTAGAGCATTTAAAGAGCACGCCGGCGGCAGGCTGCCATATAATGGCTGTAGGATACCCTGAAATAATTCCCGAGCTTAGAAAAGTGGTGGCCTAAGGGAGGGCCCCCTTCCCAACTTTTTTCTTTTAAAGTCCCAAGCTTTTCAGGGCTATCTTGTAAGGTCCAAGTTTTCCTCCGAAGTTGGCTGCTGAGATTTTGACGACGCCTGGAACCTGCATGGCGGCTTCTATGCCCACCTTCATAGCCTTCCTCACGGCTTTAAGGTTTAAACCGTTTATCACGATTTCGTAGACGTTGTTCACATTGGCTGGAATCTTGGTTTCAGCCACCACGTTTTTGAGGATTGGACAGTAGAGATGGTTGGTGGAGGCTGGAAGCTTATATTTCATGGAGCCAACCTTGGAGCCTGAACGGCAGATTCCACCTGGGAAGGGTAAAACCACATCTTCCACCTGGCCGCTTATGGCCTCCACAGCCTTCTCCGCAGCCTCCAGGCCGGCCTTAGCATTCTCGGAGAGGATCAGGAAGTTTCCTCCAGCCACTCCAAGCTTAACGCCAAACCTATGCTCAACGATGAATTCACCCTCCATAACGGGGATACGCCAAACAGTTCTGCCGCCAATCGTATCCTTCTTCTGGAAGCCATCTCCAAAATATCTGAGGCTCCCTCCAATCTTCAACCTTTTCACAGCTCTCTCTCCCAACCCGTCGAAAGCGGCAGTAGTGGGACAAGTTAAAATGCACTGTCCAACCCTTCTTATAAGCTGGTCTTTCAGGCCGAAGCCCGTGTTATGGTAGAGGTGAATGTAAACTCCAGGTCTTCCATCTGGGGTTTCGCTTGGAGGAACCGTTCTTTCAATGCCTCCCTCCGCGGGAGACATGATGATAGATACTGCGAATCCTGTGGCTGCTCTAGCCGACGTTAAAGCCCACTTCTCATTCTCAGCCGTTATAAGTATGCGGCTAACCCACATGGGGAAGGCTTCCGCGAAGGTGTCCTCAATTTCAACGCCCAATATGTTCCAACCTCCAAGGCTGAAGCCGAACTTCAACTAACCTATTAGCCTTCTAAACTTAAAATTTTCTAAAAGCTGGAATGGCTGGCTGAAACGGGATATAATAAAAAATAAAAGTCCAACATTGAATAGTTTAGGCAAAGAGGACCCGTCGGAATTTGGAGGTTTACGGCATGGTGGTGAAGATAGGTTTTGTCAAGCTTGGAAACATAGGGGTTGCTCCTCTCCTCGAGCTTGCCTTAGACGAGAGGGCTGAAAGAGAGGACATCGACGTTAGAGTTTTCGGCTCCGGAGCCAAGCTTACTCCTGAACAGGCGGAAGACCTAGCCGAAAAACTGGTGGCCTACAAGCCTGACCTCGCAGTCATTGTCAGCCCTAATGCAGCATTGCCGGGGCCAAAAAAGGTTAGGGAGAAGCTTCACGAGGCAGGAATTCCAGCAATCTCGGTGACGGATGCCCCGGGGAAGAAGGCTGTTAAAGATATTGAGGAGAAGGGTTTCGGCTATATTATCGTTGAAGGAGACGCCATGATAGGAGCGAGGAAAGAATTTCTAGACCCCGTGGAAATGCTTCTCTTCAACGCTGAAATAATTAAGGTTCTGGCTATCACAGGGGTTTTCAACGTGCTCCAAGACGCCTTCGCCCAGCTTATTGAAAGCCTGAAACAGGGTGCTAAACCTGAGCTTCCGCGAATTGTTGTTAATAGTGAAGTGGCAGTTAAGGCAGCTGGCTTCCAGAATCCCTACGCCCAGGTGAAAGCGAAGGCTGCCTACGAGATTTTGAAGAAGGTGGCGGAGATGAACGTGGAGGGTTGCTTTAAGGTTCAGGAGAGGGAGCGATATGTCCCCATTGTGGCTGCAGCCCATGAAGCCTTAAGGGCGGCTAGCCTCCTTGCCGATGAGGCTAGAGAGATAGAAAAGACTTTAGACACTGTTCTGCGGAAGCCCCATGATAAGGACGGTAAAGTGTTGGTGAAGAGGAAGCTCTTTGAAAAGCCTTCCGCCCAATAATCTTATCTTTGGAGGGGGCAAGGCTTGAAGTTTGTTCTGGTGACCGGAACCACGCTCAGCCAGGCCCAGGGAAAGGAGCATGGAAAAGTTTCCCCTAAATATAAGGAGGCTGTAGCCGTCTGCGAGTTGGCTGAAGAAGACATGGAGAGGCTTGGAGTGAAACCTGGAGACCCTGTAAGGGTTACCTCCCCCTATGGAAGCGTGGTGGTTAAGGCTGTGAAGGCTAGAGATCCAACGCCGGGAATAGCCTTTATCCCCACCGGTATATGGGCTAACGCGGTTACCGCTCCTGAAACCAGCGCCGCAGGGATTCCAAGCTATAAATGCATAGAAGTGGAGATTGAACCTGCTCCCGGGGAGAAGGTTCCCGACCTAGAAGAGCTACTTAAACAGTCCGTAGGAGTTAAGGGGTGAAAGTATGCCTGTCATTCAGGGTGCTGTCTGCGCTTTTTGCGGCTGCGTATGCGACGATCTTGAAGTGCTGGTTGAAAATAACGAGATTAAAGATGTCAAGTATGCCTGCGCCATAGGCAGGGAGAAAGTTCTCAACTGTGTGAAGGAGAGAGACCCGCGGGTTCTCATCCGCGAGAACGGAAAGTTCAGGGAAGCCAGCCTGGAGGAAGCTTTAGACAGAGCCGCCGAAATCCTGGCAAACTCCAAGTATCCTCTCCTATACGGCTGGAGCAATACAAGCTGTGAAGCCATTAAAATTGGAGTTGCCCTGGCAGAGGAGCTTGGAGGAGTGATAGATAATACTGCCTGTGTTTGCCATGGGCCGGGCTTGGAGGCGGTTCACGAGGTTGGGGTGGTTGAGGGAACCCTAGGTCAAGCCCGCCACAGGGCAGACCTTATAGTTTACTGGGGATGCAATCCAACCCAAGCCCATATGCGCCACATGATGCGTTATTCTGCTATGAGTCAGGGGATTTTCAGGTCTGGGAGAAAAGAAAGAAAGGTGGTTGTGGTTGACGTTAGGAAAACAACTACGGCGAGGCTAGCAGACGTTTTCCTTCAGGTTAAGCCTGGGAAAGACTATGAGCTTTTTCAGGCTCTCCGCATGGCTATTCGCGACGAAGAAATCGAGGCGGAAGAGGTGGCCGGAATTCCTGTGGAGCAGATTGAAGAGCTGGCGGACATGATGGTTAGCTGTCAGGTGGGTTTCCTCTTCTTCGGTTTAGGTTTAACCCAGTCCAGCGCGAAAAACGAGAACATTGCCGCTGCCATTTCGCTTATCCGCGATTTGAACTTCAAGACTAAGTGGCTTATGCTGCCCATGAGAGGCCACCACAACGTAACTGGAGCTAACAAGGTTACCCTTTGGGAAACAGGTTATCCCTTCGCCGTAGATTTCAGCCACGGCTACCCAAGATATAACCCCGGCGAAACCTCCTCTACAGATCTTCTCGCCCGAGGGGAGGTGGACGCCGCCCTAATAGTGGCTTCCGACCCCGTCGCCAACATGCCTGCCCAAATAGCTAAACACTTCGCTAAGATTCCCGTGATAGATATCGACCCACTTATGACTGCTACAGGGCTTCTCTCCGACGTGAGAATCCCCGCAGCCTTCACAGGAATCGAGGCTGAAGGAACTCTTTACAGGATGGACGGTGTCCCCTTGGTCTCAAAGAAGCTGGTGGAGCCTCCGGAAGGAATCCTTCCAGATAAGATTCTCCTCCAGAGGCTTCTTGAGAAGGTTAGAAAGTTGAGGAGGAGGTGAAAGGTTTGGGTGAACTCCTCATAAAGAATGGGATAGTTTACGATCCGATTAACGGGGTTGAAGGTGAACAGATGGACATAGCCATTAAGGACGGCGTCGTGGTTGAGGAGGTTAGCCCTCAAGCTGAAGTGATAGATGCTTCAGGCATGCTGGTTTTTCCGGGAGGAGTAGACATTCACTCGCATATTGCAGGTTCCAAGGTTAATGCTGGGAGGCTTCTGAGGCCTGAAGACCACTACCGAGACCCTGAACCTAAAACCGAATACACGCGTAGCGGAGTAGGCTATACGGTTCCCAGCATCTTCACCATAGGCTACAGATACGCCAGAATGGGCTATACCACGGTTATTGAGCCTGCCACCCCCTCGCTGAAAACCAGGCACACCCATGAGGAGCTTGACGATATTCCCATCTTGGATAAAGCCTGTTTCCCCCTCTTCGGAAACGACCTCATGCTTCTCGAGTATATTCGCGACGGGAAGCTGGAGGAGGCTACAGGCTACGTGGCTTGGATGCTGGAAGCCGTGAAAGGCTATGCCATCAAAATTGTGAATCCCGGAGGGCTGGAAGCCTGGAGTTGGGGTAAAAACCTTGAGGGAATCGACGATGAAGTGCCAGGCTTAGGGATAACCCCAAGGGAAATCCTTCGAACCCTCTGCACCATAAGCAAGATGCTGAAGCTTCCCCACCCCATCCATGTTCATCCGAATAATCTGGGTAAGCCTGGAAACTATGAAACCACCCTTAAAACCATGGATTGTGTAGCCGACCTTTACGAGGGTGGGAAACCTATAATCCATCTTACCCATGTCCAGTTCACCGGGTATGGAGGCCACAGCTGGCTTAACCTAAGCTCGAAGGCTCCTGAAATAGCCAAATATGTTAACGCTCACCCCCATGTCAGCGTTGACCTAGGCCAAGTAATTTTCGGGGAAGCCACCACCATGACGGCGGACGGCCCCTTCCAGTTCATCCTCCACCAGATGACTGGGAACAAGTGGGTTAACGCTGATGTGGAGGTTGAGACAGGGGCGGGAGTAGTCCCCTACGTCTACAAGCGTTCAAACTATGTTAACGCTGTTCAATGGGCGATAGGCTTAGAGCTAGCCTTAGAGGTTAAAGATCCATGGAGGGTTTTCTTGACCACAGACCATCCGAACGCCGGACCCTTCATGGAGTATCCCAGAGTTATATCTTGGCTTATGAGTAGGAAGGCGAGGGAAAAAGTGGTTTCCAAGCTTCCGAGGTCGGCTCGCAGAAGAATGAACATTGAAACTATGGATAGAGAATATACTTGGACGGAAATAGCGATTATCACGAGGGCTGGAACGGCGAAGTCGCTTGGCCTTAAAAGTAAAGGCCACCTGGGTGTAGGCGCCGACGGCGATGTAGCCGTATATCCCATTAACCCGAGGGAGGTTGACCCGGCTAAAGACTATAAGCTTGTCCGCAGAGCCTTCAGGAACGCTCAATGGGTGGTTAAGGAGGGCGAGGTAGTGGTAAGCCAGGGCAGGGTTGTCTCCAGCCTAAAGGGTAAAACCTTCTGGGTTAAGCCTTCCATTTCCAGCGACGCCTTGGAGGCGGCTCGACAGGAGATTAAAGGCAAGTTTAAACGCTACTACACGGTGGAGTTTGAAAACTATATTGTGCCTGAAAGTTTTCTGGCTAGACCCTGTATGTTGAAGGCGGAGGGAAGCTGAACATGGCCAAAATAGTTTTAAAACTTAAAAGGGAGCCTAAGGTTCCCATTTTCGCTGAGCAGCTCACCATAGAAAACCTCGCTGGCAAAAAGCCTGAAGAAATAGGGAAAATTCCGCTGCTGGAGGGAAGTTCCCCCACAGCTGTAGAAGAATTCTTTGAGGTTGAGGCTTCAGGCAGCCCTTCAACCCCCGAGGAAACTGAGGTGGAAATTCAAGGCGACCTCTCCAGGTTCAGGTATGTAGGCAGGGGGATGAAGGCTGGAAAGCTCACCATCAACGGTGGTGGAGGCTTCTACGTGGGTGAAGAGATGGCTGGCGGCTCCATCACCGTGAAGGGGCCTGTCCTAGGCTGGGCAGGCTCAGCCATGAAAGGGGGGCTCCTTGAAATCTTCGGCTATGGAGGAGACTACCTGGCGGCGCCCTACCGTGGAGAAACCGTAGGCATGACTGGCGGCACGATAATTGTCCACGGGGATGCTGGACGCAATGTTGGCCTGAAAATGGCTGGCGGCTCCATCAAGATTGAAGGTTCAGCTGGCGAATTTCTCGGCCACGGCATGTCCGGCGGAGAAATCTACGTTGGAGGAAGTTGCGGTCCAAGGCTTGGAGCCGAAATGAAGGGTGGAAGAATAGTGGTTATGGGGAAGGTGGAGGAGCTTCTTCCAACCTTCACCTACAGCGAGCTCAGGGAAAAGGCGAAGTTTGCTGGTGAAAAATTGAAGTTCACCTTCTACGTTTACACGGGAGACGTTCTCGAGCAGGGTTCAGGGAAACTCTTCCTAGCCCGCTGCGTCAACAAACATTTAAACCCTGAAGGGGAAATCTTTCCTGACCCCTCAGTAAGCCTCAACCTCCAAACCGTGCCCCTCCTAGAGGAGGCTGCTGGAAACCCTGAAGCCTACGGGGCGAAACTCCACAAGATAGGCGGAGCCACCGTGCTTGACCTTGGAGTTGAGGTTAAACCTTCTGGGAAGGCTGGAGAGCTTGCCACCAAAATCTGCCTAGCCAACATGGTTGAAGTTTCGGTTGAGGAGAAGGAGCTAGGTGGAGGCTTAAAGCTTCCCGTTCTAACCGAGAAGATAACTGGCCATCCAGCCCTAGCAACCCTAGGCTCCCAGTTCGCAGGCTGGGCCATCAACGTTGAAGGATATTTCGCTATGGGTTCAGGCCCTGCCAGAGCGCTTTCCCTCCAGCCCAAGAAAATCTATGAGAAGCTCTGCTACCGTGACCCGGGCGATAAGGCCGTCCTCTTCGTGGAGGCTGACAGGTTGCCCACTGAGGAAGCTGTAAAAT
>QMYF01000010.1 GCA_003662515.1 Candidatus Hecatellales archaeon
AACTGTAAGTTTTAACCTCAGCGTCGGGAGCTATGTCAACCGGGAAAACCAGCTGTCCCACCTGGCCTGGCTGGATGGATGGAACAAAAGCTGAAACCGTGGCTTCGCCGTGAGTGCCGGAGAAGGGGGCCTCCAGCTGCAGTTCACCTTTCACTCCAACCATGGTTCGGCTGCCCTTATTCTGGACGGCTATGTAGAGAGGAGCTGCCTCATCTCCAGGCCCGGCCCTAACAGGCTTATCCATGCTCCCCCAGCCAGCATCCACCACCTCAACCTTAACGCTGGGAACCGTTTGCTCCCCAACCTTAAACCCTACGGTTTTAACCTCGCCTCGGACAAGGCCTCCAGCATTGTAGGTGAGGGTTAAGGTTGCCTGGGCGGCGGAGCCCACAGCCGCCGTGGAAGCGTAAAGCTGAACCGTGAAGGATACGGATTCGCCGGAAGCCACCTGCTCAAAACGCCAGCAACTATCCTCGCCGAGCAGGCTTAAGGTGGCTGGAAGCGTGAGGGAGACCTCTAAGTCTTCTACGGCCTCCCCGCCAACGTTGGTTAGGGTGAAGGTTACCGGGCTGGCTTCCGGCCTAACGGTTTGAGGTGAAACCTCTACGGAGAAGAATTCTCCCAGGCTTGAAACGGTTAAGGACAGGGTTCTAGTTTCGCTGTGGCTGTTCCCGTAGGCGTCCACATAGCTGAGGCTGACATTTATAAGGTTGCTTCCCCCTTCAAGGCTCTCCGGAACATAAAGCTTCAAGGGAACCTCAACGGTGGAGCCTGCCTTCAGGCCTCCAACCCTGTAGTAGCCGTCTCCCTCAGCCAAAGCCATCGGGGAAACCGGTGAAACCGTTACTTCAAGGCTGGAGGCATCCCCGCCTCCAAGGTTCTCCAGCTTCAGGTTTACAGTTCTCCTGCCTGGGAGAACGGTATCCGGCTCAAGACTCGCCGAAATCTTAACCTCACCATATAGGGGGACTGGAACGTTAACCTCCACGTCTACGCCTGAAGCATACTTGCTGGTGAAAAGGGTTAACGTGAGGGGGACCTGGTAGGTTTTCAGCTCCGCATCCTCGTCGATGTTGAGCCGGAAGGTTAGGGTGAAGGTTCCTCCAGGCGTGATGGAGGAGGCTCCAGCATAAGCTTCACTCCCATGAACAGTGTTTCTGAAAGGTGTCCCAGCAAGGTTAAGCTTAGCCTCCACATAGTTTATGGTAACCGTGTCAAGGTTTTCCATTTCAATGTTTAGGGGAACCTCTAGGTCACCTGGCTCAGCTTGAACGGGAGCCGTTGAGGTCCCCCAGTAAACTCTAACCACCTTAACTTTAACGGCGTCAGCTTGAGCTTCAAAACTTAAACTTTGAAGGCAGGCTAAAACCATGAGTAGGGCAACCAGCAAACCGATAACCTTATTCTTCAACCTTCAACCACCTCCTCCCTAACAATTCTTCCATCCCTTAAATGGACTATTCGGTCGGTCATGGCAGCCAGTTCAAGGTTGTGGGTTACCACCACCACTGTGGCCCCCCTCTCCCGGCAAAGCCTTCTAAGCAGCTCGAAAATGCTTCTCCCCGTCTTAGAGTCTAGGTTTCCCGTGGGCTCATCAGCCAACACGAGAGCAGGATCATTGATTAGGGCTCGAGCTATAGCTACCCGCTGCTGTTCCCCGCCGCTGAGTTCCACCGGTTTACGGTGAGCCTTATCCTCTAAGCCCATAAGCCTTAACAGTTCGAGAGCTTTCCTCCGCCTTTCAGCCGGCGGTATTCCTAAAACCATGGCTGGAAGCTCCACGTTTCTGAGGACGCTGGTGCGGTTTACAAGGTTGTAGGCTTGGAAGACGAAGCCTATCTTCTCGTTTCTAAGCCTCGCCAGCCGGCTTCCATCAAGGTTTGAAACGTCTACCCCGTCGATGAAAATTTTCCCGCTGGTAGGCTTATCCAAGGTTCCCAGCAGGTTCAGTAAGGTTGACTTCCCTGAGCCTGAAGGCCCCACCACTGCCAGAAACTCGCCTCTCCTAATCTTCAAGTTTACATCTCTCAGCGCGTAGACTTCATGGGTTCCCGTCCTGTAAATCTTGGTTAAACCTATGGTTTCCGCTGCGTAGCCTACTTCTTCGCTTAAGGCCTGTAAGGCCACCCTAACCATCCGCCGAAATGGCTGAAATTTAAGCCTTTAAAGCTTAAAGGGGGTCTTCAATATTAAGGCTTCTCCAACCCGCCATTTAACCATGAACTCTTAAACCCGCCCCCTGTTCAACCCAACATTTTTAGACTTTCAAGCATGGCCAACCTAAGGCTGAAGGCTTCCAGCATCCCCCCAAGCCTCGATAATAGGCTTCCCAGCCAGGCTACCTTTATTTCCTAAGGTAGTAAAGAGTTTCTTTGGGATACGCTTTGACAGACCGCCAAGGCTTCCCATCGAAGGCTAGGCTTCCAAACCGCCAGCGGGAAGAAGTTGAAAGAATACGCCGCCTACTTAAAACCGTTAGGGAACTAGCCTCCGTCTATCATGGAACCTGCTCAGAGTTAAGCAACCTTTCCAGGGAGCTCGACCAGGTTGAAGAGCTTTTAAGGAAAGACCAGTTTGGCGAGGTGGGAAGAAAGCTTACCAGGCTTGGGGTTCTATGCCTCGCCATTCCTGAACCTATTGCCAGCAACCTTTGCGGGGGAATCCTGCTTACCACGGGGCTGATTCTAAGCAAGCTTGACAGGGGCTGCCTGGACTGGGATGCCCTCCACCACGAGCTTCACAGAAACCTCCACGACCTCCATAGGCTTAAAAGGGAAATAGCCTCGTTAAAACTGAACATTTAGCCTTCACCGCTGGAAGCCCACCTACGGTAGGCTTCATCAAGATTCCTGCTGGTAAGCACAAATTTTCTAACATAGTTCACATGGGCTTTCACAAGCCTTTCAATTTCCAGGTCTCCCGCCTTCCCCTCAGCCACCTTCACCTTCAAAGTTTCCAGCGGAGTAGGCTTATAGTCAGGTTCAACCTCTAAAACCTCCACCTTCAAGCCTCTCTCCCTGAGTTTCCCAGCCAAAGCAGATTTTGGAACCAGCGAAACACAGGTTTTAGTCTTGTAGCGTTCCGCCCAGCTGGCTAGAAGTTCTGCTTCCTCCTCTAAGGCTTCCCTTCCAGCCTCAGCCTCCTCCTCGAGAAGCCTCCTCCATTCGGCTACGTCCACCCTGCTGGAGGCCATAGCCCTCATGGTCAGCAAAGCTATCTTAACAGCCAGCTGGGAGGAGAAATACTCGTAGGAGCTGCTCCCATAACAGCGCACCTCAAGCCTTGGATTACGCCTTTTAAGGCTTCCAAGCTGCCTTAACAGGGGTTCAGCATGGTACTCCCAGGTTTCCGAGGTTTCCTGGGGGAGAAGCCTGCTACGTTTAAGCTCAGCCAGCACGTAGCTGTAGGGTAAGCCTTCAGCCAGCATACGGATATACTCTTCGATTTCCCGTGAGAAGTCGAGGAATAAGGCTTCATGCTTAAGGTTTAGGAGGAGGCCTGCCAGCTTGGCTGTGCTCGATCTGAGCCTTGGACTGGAGATCAGGGTTACCCTGTTGGGCATGCCAAGGCTCAAATATTTAGGCTTTCAAAGAGCCTTATAGAGTTTTACCTTCACCTACATCCTTATATAGGCTTGGAAACCCTTTTAGGGAAGCAGAAGCCTTTCCAAACCTTTCAGGAGGCCTATGAAGCCTTGAGTTCAGCCAGCACCCACAACTATCCGCTGGTTATAGGCCATACGGGACGGCCGAGGAAGGGGAGAGGCTTCAGCTTAGGCGAACTCAGAGAGGCGGGAATAAGCCTTGACAAGGCTAAACGCCTGGGCCTTTACATTGACAAGCGTAGGGACACCGTCCACCAGGAAAACGTGGAAGCCCTGAAAGATTTGGTGGAGCTTCTCGAGAAGGGGGAAATCCCACCTCAGGTTAAATCTAAGCCCTCTGAGAGGCAGAGGTTTGGAAGCCCTGCTAAGGGTAGAGCCTTCCGTGGGCTTACCGCCGCGGGGAAGAAGTCTCGAGGCCTCTACAAGGTGGAGTATAGGAGGCATCCGCAGCATAAGTGGGACTAGCCGGGGAGAAGCCTATTGAGGCTGGAAAACGGCGAAATTCCCGGAAAACCTTAAATATCCGTGGGCTTTTCCCTTTTCAGGAAAAATACAAAAAATTTGTGGAAGGTTTTCAGGGGGTTGATGACGTATGGCTCAGGCCATTCCAGCCGTAACCGAGTCTGGTCAGCCCGTCCTCATCTTGAAGGAGGGCACGACCCAGACTCGGGGCCGAGAAGCCCAGCGAAACAACATTACCGCCGCCAAAATCGTAGCTGAAATTGTTAGAACTTCTCTTGGACCTAAAGGCATGGATAAAATGCTGGTTTCAAGCTTCGGAGACGTTACGATCACCAATGATGGCGCTACCATTCTTAAGGAGATGGACATTCAGCATCCTGCCGCCAAAATGCTGGTGGAAACTGCTAAAGCCACCGACCAGGAGGTTGGAGATGGAACCACAAGCGTGGTTATACTGGCTGGAGCCCTCCTAGAGAGGGCTGAGCTTCTCATCGACAAGAATGTTCACCCAACCATTATTGTGGACGGCTATGCTAAGGCTGTGGAGAAGGCTATTGAAATCTGCAATGAGGTGGCTGTTCCCTTCGAGCCCACCGACAGGAAGGTTCTCAAGAAGCTGGCTATGACGGCTATGGCTAGCAAGGTGGTGGCGGAGAACAGGGACTATCTGGCCGACCTGGCTGTTGAGGCTGTTCTCCAGATCGCTGAGAAAACCGATAAAGGCTACAGGATTGACATCAGCGACATTAAGCTGGAGAAAAAGTCTGGAGCCTCCATAACCGACACCAAGCTTATCCGAGGAATCGCCATAGACAAGGAGGTAGTCCATCCAGGCATGCCTAAGCGGATAGAGAAGGCGAAGATAGCCCTGTTAAACTGTCCATTGGAAATTGAGAAAACCGAGTTTGACGCTAAGATTCACATTGAGAGCCCTGAGCAGATGAAGGCTTTCCTCGATGAGGAGGCCAGAATCCTCAGGGAGATGGTTGATAAGATTAAGGGTGTTGGTGCCAACGTAGTCTTCTGCCAAAAAGGAATAGACGACATGGCCCAACACTTCCTAGCCAAGCAGGGAATCCTCGCCGTGCGCAGAGTTAAAGAGTCAGACATGGACAAGCTGGCTAAGGCTACCGGCGGACGGGTGGTCAACAGCGTTGACATGCTCACCGCCTCCGACCTCGGCGAGGCTGAGCTCGTGGAAGAGCGGAAGGTGGGCACCGACAAGTGGGTTTTCGTTGAGGGCTGCAAGAATCCGAGGTCGCTCACCCTGCTAATTAGGGGTGGAACCGACAGAGTGGTAGATGAGGCTGAGCGCTCCCTCCACGACGCCATCTCCGTGCTGAGAGACGCCATCCTCAAGCCTAAAATCGTGGCTGGAGGAGGAGCCCTTGAAGCCGAGGTGGCTTTGAGGCTTAGAAGCTGGGCTCAAGGCCTCTCCGGCAGGGAGCAGCTAGCCGCCCTAGACTTCGCCGACGCCCTTGAAGTCATTCCGCTAACCCTAGCCGAGAACGCCGGCCTCGACCCGATTGACATTCAGGTAGAGCTTAGAGCCCGCCACGAGAAAGGCGGGAAGTGGGTGGGCGTCGACGTGTTTGAGGGCAAGCTTAAAGACATGTTCAAGGAGGACGTTGTTGAGCCTGTGATGGTTAAGGAGCAGATCATCAAGGCTGCCTTCGAGGCTGCCTCAATGATTCTCCGCATCGACGACGTTATTGCGGCTTCCAAGGTGAAGTCCTCCGAATCCACAGGCAAGAAGAGTTCAGGCACGGGAGGAGAGGAGTCTGAATCCTCCACATCCTCTTCCGAATTTTAAGCTGGAGGTGAAGTAGGCAATGTCAACTGTTCCAGTTTTAGTTTTGAAGGAGGGAACTGGTAGAACTAAGGGTAAAGCCGCCCAACGGAACAACATTATGGCTGCGAAAATTATTGGAGAAATTTTGAGAAGCACCCTTGGGCCTCGAGGCATGGATAAGATGCTGGTGGACAGCCTCGGCGACGTCACCGTGACCAACGACGGCGCCACCATCCTCAAAGAGATAGATGTGCAGCATCCCGCCGCCAAAATGCTGGTGGAGGCTGCTAAAACTCAGGACAACGTGGTGGGTGATGGCACCACCACCGTGGTGGTTCTGGCCAGCGAGCTGCTCAGGAAGGCTGAGGAACTCCTAGACCAGAACATTCACCCAACCCTAGTGGTTTCAGGCTACAGGAAGGCTGCCCTCCAAGCGGTTAAAGAGCTCGATGAGGTGGCTAGGGAGGTTGACCGCAACGACTCTGAAACGCTGAGGAAGGTGGCTTCCACCGCTGTCCGAAGCAAAGCCATCGCCGCCGCTAGGGAGAAAATCTTGGATATGGCTATTGAGGCTGTGCGAACCATCGCCGAGCAGAGAGGCGAAAAGTGGGTTGCCGACGTGGACCTCATCCAGATAACCAAGAAGGCTGGAGGAAGCTTCGCCGACACCAGGCTAATTAAAGGGTTAATCATCGATAAGGAGGTTGTCCACTCCGGCATGCCTAAGCGGATAGAGAAGGCGAAGATAGCCCTGCTGGAATGCCCGCTGGAAATCGAGAAAACCGAGATTAGCGCCGAGATCAGGATTAGAGACCCCAGCCAGATGAAGGCTTTCCTCGACGAGGAGGCCCGCATGCTGAAGGAGATGGTTGATAAGATTAAGGGTGTTGGCGCCAACGTAGTCTTCTGCCAAAAAGGAATAGACGACATGGCCCAACACTTCCTAGCCAAACAAGGCATACTAGCCGCCCGGAGAATCAAGAAGTCCGACATGGAGAAGCTTGCCAGAGCCACCGGCGGACGCATAGTAACCAGCATCGACGACCTCACCGAGAAAGACCTAGGCGAAGCTGAACTTGTGGAGGAGCGCAGGGTTGGAGACGACAAGATGATCTTCATTGAGTGCTGCAAGAATCCGAGGTCGGTGGGCATCCTTATCAGGGGAGGCTTCGAACGCTTCGTGGATGAGGCTGAAAGAGCTATGCACGATGCGCTTTCCGTGGTTGCCGATGTCTATGAGGAGCCTAAAATAGTTCCCGGCGGAGGAGCCATCGAAGCCGAACTTGCGAGGAGACTGAGAACCTACGCTGCTAAGGTTGGAGGCAGAGAGCAGCTAGCCATAGAGGCCTTCGCCGACGCGTTGGAGATTGTTCCGAAGACTCTGGCTGAGAACGCCGGCCTTGACCCCATCGACATCATGGTGGACCTGAGGTCTAAACATGAGAAGGAGGATGGGTTAGGCTGGGGTGTCGATGTTTTCAGCGGCAAAACCGCCGACATATGGAAGCTGGGAGTTGTTGAGCCTAAAAGCGTTAAAGAGCAGGCCATTAAGTCTGCCACCGAAGCTGCCTCAATGATTCTCCGCATCGACGACGTTATTGCGGCTTCCAAGATGAAGACCGAGGAGAGCAAGAGCAAGGGCGGCGAGGAGACTCCACCCCTCTAAACATCCAAACTTTTTAGCTTCTCCTTCTTTTCCGCCTAAAGCCTTATTTTAGGCTGAAGGTTAAGCTAGTTTTGCTTGAGGCCGGGATGGCTGAGTGGACAAAAGCGCAGGCCTTGAGGCTTCAGGCTGGAAAGCCTGTGGGCCCTTGGGGCCCTCGGGGGTTCGAATCCCCCTCCCGGCGCCATTAAGCCTCCATCAAGGGTGGAAAGTTTTGAGGTGGCAGGTTGAGAAGGCTCCTTCCTTCTCCGTGCTGCTAGTGGAGCTTGGCTCAGGGGAAGTGGTGGTGGCTGAGGCTGGAGCTATGATGGCTATAGAGGGCGACGTTAGGGTTGAGACTAGGATGGCTGGAGGCTTCGGGAAGGCTCTGCTCCGGAAGCTTACCGCAGGCGAAAGCCTCTTCGTCAACTATTTTGTGGGTGGAGAGAAGGGTGGAAAAGTTTGGCTTGCCCCCGGAATGCCCGGCGACATAGCCTACGTGGAGCTTAAAGGCGGAGGCATAATCGTTCAAGACATCAGCTATCTTGCCCACCATGGCGAAGTAAACTACGAGCTTAAATGGAAGGGCCTTAAAGGGCTTCTCGCCGAGAGAAACCTTGTATGGCTTAGGTTCCACGGAGTTGGAGGAGTATGGCTTAACAGTTACGGTGGGATTGTTGAAAGGGAGCTGAAGCCGGGGGAAGAATTCACGGCGGATACAGGCCACCTAGTAGCCCTCGAAGACCAGGTTTCCTTCACAATTGGAAAGTTTGGAGGCTGGAAATCC
>QMYF01000011.1 GCA_003662515.1 Candidatus Hecatellales archaeon
AAGGTTGACCAGCCTATTCTAGGCTTAATGGACATGCGTGTCATCCGAAACTTTTTCGGAAGGCAGAGGGAATCCTTTGAAGCCCCCCTAACCATCCCCATCCTTGGAAAGGAGGCTTTCCCAGGAGTCTTCATAAGGGCGCCTGTGGTTGAGAAGGTTTGGGGGGAGGCGGAAGCCCTGGCCACCTATAAGGGTAAGATTGTGGCTGTTCAGCAGGGTAGGCTTCTAGCTACAGCCTTTCACCCCGAGCTTACCAGAGACCTCCGCCTTCACAAGTATTTCGTCCAAATGGTTTTGGAAACCCTTTAACCCAAACCTATTTAGGAGTCTTGGAAGATATGAAGTGGGGGATGAAAAATGGTAATAATCTATGTGCTTGTTGTAACCGAGGTTGGAAAAGAGAACGAGATAGCTAAGGAGCTGAGCAAGATAAAGGGCGTAACCGAAGCCAAAACTGTCTATGGAGAATTCGACGTGGTAGCTAGGATAGAGGCGGAAAACCTGAAGGAGGTTGATGAAATAATCACCACGGTGAGGAAAGTCTCAGGAATCATCCGCACTGTAACCCTGATTTCCGCCTAAAGCTCATCTAAAATTTTTTCCACATCCTCGAGGAGAGCTTCAGAGTTCTGGTAGGTTTTGCTTGGAAGCTGGTTGAGAACGGATTTTAAGGGAATCTGTCTTCCAGGCTTGATTTCGAGGAGCCTCCAGCCCAACCGTTTAACCAGGTTCGCCTTCGTGACGGGAAACTTAACGTTTTTCAGGATTTTCCAGGCAGCCTCCACCCCGTAGGCGTCTTGGAGGGGTGGAAACCTGCCTGTCTCCAAGTAGGTTTTAAATCTAACGGCGTCGGTGAACATGGCTAGATTGTTGAAGAGCATGTAAACCGTTTCCACGCCTTCTATTTTACCGATTTTCTCCTTCAGTTTTTCAAGCTCAACGTTGGAGTATTCATAGTAGTAGAGTTTTTCTCCCATTCCGTGGAGGCGGAAGTAGGCTATGTTGGACGTGTAGGCTGGCTCCGCCAGCAGGGGGTCAACGCAGTGAACCACGTTAACCTTTGACAGAAGCCTCCTTAAGGCTTCAAAGTTTTCCTGTTTAAGCCATTCCGGCCCGCGGGTTTCCCAAACCAGGGTTAAATTCTCCCTTCCAGCCTTCTCGAAGAAGCGTTGAGCCTCCTTCAAGGTTTCCTTGCTCGGCCTCAGGGAGCCCGGCGTCTGGATGAGGAGCACTTGCGCCTCCAAGGTTTCACAGGTTTCCACCATCCGTTTTAAGGCTTCCCTTGTTTCCTTCCGCCAGGAAAGCTTGAAGGTGTGGCTTATGTCCTGGTGGGCTTTAACGGTGAACTCGAAGTTTTCCGGGGCCTCCTTCCTCCACTTTTCTAGGAGACTTTGGTCGAGATACTTGTAGAAGGTGGCGTTTATCTCGACGAGGCTTAAGGCTTCATAATACTTCTTTTTGGAAACGGGGAAGCCGCAGCAGCCAATTTTAACCTTCAATGGACTCAGCCCTAAATACGTGAAGCCCTAGACTATTCTTAAATCTAACCCTAAACCCTCTAACTTGTGAGGGCGGAAGGCTCTTGACCCCCGTTAAACCTCCCGTAGCCATCAAGGTTAAAGATTTAACCAACTTTGCAAGGCTGGCCTTAGCCTTAACCGACTCGCCGCCAATTATCTGGTGCTTCAAGCATGGTAAAAGGCGGATTATGGCCACCTTCTCAGTTTACATGTCTTGGAAGGGGGACATCCCCCTGCTAACCTATGTCACCCTTAAAGGGAAGCCTGCACCCTTCCTAGCCTATAAAAGCGACGGGGAAAAAGAGGAATATCTTTTCACCGACAACCTCGACGACCCCCGCTACATTTACGCTCCAGTAATAAACCTTCGCAGGGAATACGACTTTTTAAGGTCGCCTATAGAGGGCAGGTTCCCGGAGCCCTCCAAACCCATCAAGATGGAGCTGGAAAACCTTAACAGTCTTCTCCGCCTCCTATACCTGGTTTCGGTTAGGGAGGGCTCTGTTTTCCCCCTCTGGCTTTTCAAGTCCAACGGTAAACCTGTCCTAGGCGTATGCATACCCTTCGAAAGATACTATGAGGCTAACGCGCTGCCCGTGTTCTTCTATGTCACCCTGCGACGTCGGCCTCCAGCACCCTTCATCAGGTATGCTGCAACCAGCCTGCATGGAGAAGACCTCCAATACACCTTCAACACCAGCGACACCAAATATTTCTACGCCAAAATCGTCGAAGTGGAAAACATGCCTCTCTTCCCAGACTGAAAAGGTGAAACCTTTGAAAGGTTTCCGCGAAAGGATGAGGGAAACCTCGGAGAGGAGGGAAAGCATCCTCATTTTAGCTTTAGACCTTAAAGGTGAAAGGCTTCTTGAGCGGAGCCTAAGCCTGCTGGAGGAGGTCTCCCAAAGCCTATGTGCGGTTAAGCTGAACAGGCATCTGCTTCTCCCTTTAGGCTTGAAAGGCGTTAAACAGATCGTGGAGAAGGCGAGGAGGTTGGGAATCCAAACCATAATGGATTGTAAGCTTAACGATATAGGCTCCACCAATCTCGCCATTGCTGAAAGCCTTTTTAAGGCTGGATTTGACGCCTTAACCGTCAGCCCCTACGTGGGCTGGAAGGAGGGACTTGAACCCGTCTTTAAGCTGGCTAAAAGCCTTGGAAGAGGAGTCTTAAGCCTGGTTTACATGAGCCATCCTGGAGCCAAGGAAACCTTTGAGGAAGCCTTCATCCAAGGGAAGCCAGCCTACCAGGTTTTCGCGGGGTGGGCTGCCCGGTGGGAAGCCGACGGCCTCATTGTTGGGGCAACCAGGCCTGAAAAAATCAGGGAAATCCACCATCTAGTGGAAGGAAAGCTGCCTATTTATTCGCCGGGTGTAGGCTTTCAGGGCGGAAGCCTCGAAGCCGCCATTGAAAACGGGGCAAACTACATCATTGTGGGGAGAAGCATCCTTCAGACTGAAAGGCCTGCGGAAGCTGCGGAAAACTTTAGGAGGGAAAGCTGGAGGCTTCTGCGTTTAAGGGAAAGCTGAGCTTCAGCGGGCGGCTTGCTGCCAGAGCTCGCTTTTGAGGAGGTCTCTTACAGCCGCTCGAACTACAGCGCTTCGGCTGGGATACATTCCCGCCCTAACCAGCTCATCTATACCCTCCACTAAAGCTTCAGGAAGCTTAACTGTGATAAGCCTCATAGAGTTAGAACTAGACTTGGTGGACAAGGCCCCTCTTCAAATTAGAAATCTCTGGAACCAGTATAAGAGGTGTAAGGTTTACTATGTTAAACCTTAATAACTATAATTTTAGATTTCAGCGAGCATCGCATCCGCTTCGGAAAGCTTCCAAGACTGTTTAAAGCCCTAATAGGGTGGCTTCAACCTTTTCCGGTGTTTAATTTTTCACGTTAAGCTGGGGGTGAGATAACCGTTATATTTACGGTCTGCATGATGGCTTATGGCGAGGGGATTCATATGGGAGGAGCCAAGAAGAAGCCTTTAAGCGCCATCGAGAAGGCTCAGAGGCTTAGGGAGGAAAAGGAGGCTAGAGCTCGAAAAGCCCGAGAGGAAAGAGAGAAACGTGTCATGACGGCTATAACCCTTCAAAACGTGGACGATAAAACGGTTTTCAACGAGCTTTCAAAGCTTAAGGCTGTGACGCCTGCAGCGGTGGCTGAAGTCTTCAATATTAAGGTGAGCGCTGCAGAAGACCTTTTGGAGGACTGGGAGAAGAGAGGCCTGGTAATTCCAGTGGCGAAATGTGAGAGGCTGAAAATCTACAAGCCTAACCTGGCTACCGTTAAGGCTTAACCTTCTCCACTTTTACGATTACTCCGCGGCCGGCCTTCTTCAAGGGTTCAAGGCTTCCAGTTATTTTCCCGATGGGGTTTACTGGGCTGTAGGTTTTGGCTGGGCTGTGGAAGAGGCAGAAGGCTGAGGCTTGAGGCCAGAAGGCTATGGTTCCCCCGTCCACCATGCTTTTAGCCTTCTCCATCCCCATCTTGATCGTGGTGGGGAAGAAGATTCCCCCTTGAAACTGGTCTGCTTTCCCTTCAAGGGGAAGGCTTCGCAGAACAGCCTCCACAGTTCGGGGAGCCAGGAAACGTATAAGCTCGCCTGTGGTTTCCCCTAAACCCTCCAAAACTATTCTTATGGGGATCCTGGAAAGGCTAGCCGTAGCCTAATCCCCCCATGGCTCTCTCCAGCCTCTTGAAGGGTAGGGAACGCCTCTTCAAGGATTTAGCCATCTTCCTGAAAGCCTCAAAATGTTTGAGCAGCTCTCTAACCTCTTTTTCGCTGGTTCCAGACCCCCGAGCCACCCGTTTAATCCTGGAGGAACTCATAATTTTCGGGTTAACCCTTTCCTCCGGCGTCATAGACTGGATGATGGCCTTCCAAACCTTAAATTTCTCCTCGGTAAGCTGGATAGCCTCCTCGGGAAGCTGGAAGCTTAAGCCTGGGATGAGCTTGAAGATTTTGCCGAGGGGGCCAAGCTTCCTGAGGTTTTCCATCTGCTCGAGCAGGTCTTCCAGGGTCATTTTGCCTGTTAGGAAGGCTTTAGCCTTCTCTTTGGGAAGCGTTATCTCCGCCTCTCTAACCTTCTCCAGCAGGCCTTTAAGGTCGCCCATGCCGAGAAGTCTACCCACAAACCTTACAGGGTCGAAAAGCTCCAAGTCTTCAACCTTCTCTCCCGTCCCGATGAAGATTATAGGGGCTCCTACGGCGGCTACGGCTGACAGGGCTCCTCCGCCTTTAGCTGAGCCGTCCAGCTTGGCTACGGCTATGGCGCCTAGGGGGGTTGCCTCATGGAAGGCCTTAGCCTGAACCCCTGCCTGCTGGCCTATGGTTCCATCCACCACCAGCATAACCCTGTCAGGCTTCACAGCTTCAGCTATCTGCCTCATCTCCTCGATGAGGCCTTTCTCCTCCTTATGTCTGCCCGCCGTATCCACGATTATGGCTTCATAGCCTTCCCTGCGGAACTTTTCCACCCCGCGGAGGGCTATGGCTACGGGGTCGCTGGCTCCCTCCTCCCCGTAAAGGGGAACCCTCGCCTGGGCTGCCAGCTGTTTAAGCTGGGCTAGGGCTCCAGGCCGGTAGGTGTCAGCGCAAACCAAAGCCGCCTTAAAGCCCCGCTTAGCCATAAAATAGGCGATTTTAGCCGCGGTTGTGGTTTTCCCGGAGCCCTGAATCCCCACCAGCATGATGACGTTCGGCTTACCTGGCTCCACCGGAAGCTTGGCAGGCTTTTCGCCTAGGAGGCGCGCCAGCTCATCGTAGACCACCTTGACAACATGCTCCTTCCTGGATACTCCGGGTGGAGGCTCCTCCTTTAAGGCTCGGCTTTGAACCCTCTGGGAAAGCTCTAGAACCAAGTTAACGTTCACGTCGGCTTGGAGAAGCGCCCTTTGCAGGTCGCGGACAAGCTCTTTTACAGCCGCCTCATCCACCGAGGAAAGCCTAAGTATTTTCTTAATGGTTTGCTGGAGGCTTGAGCCAAGCTTTTCTAGGACCATCGGCCTGCTTCCCCTGTTTAGGCTTAGAAGCCCAAACTATTTAAGTTTGGAAAGGGCGTAGGCCACCATTAAAGGGAAAACCTGCGTGTAGTCTCCTATCACGGTTACCAGACGGCTCTCCTCCTTAGCCTTAGACCAGGAAACAGCCTCCTCGAGGGCTGCTCCAGAAAGGCTTCCCCCCTCAGGCCTGTCCAAAGTTATCTGGATAGCAGCGTCAACCCCTCCCCTCAACATGCAGGCCCCCAACACGTGATGTTTGGGGAGTCCTCCACCCAAAATCACCACGCCAACCTTTTCAGCCTCAAAAACCTTGTCGGCTAGGAGGCTTAAGTCTCGAGCCATGTTTAAGCTTAAACCTTTGAGTTGAGCGTAGTTCCAAAGGTGGAAGCCAAGCATGGAATCGTAGATTCCAGGGCAGAAGATGGGAACCTTCCTCTTCCAGGCAGCCTTCAAAAGGAAGCCTTCACCCACACATTTGAAGCGGCTTCCAAACTCCCAGAGAAGCTCGTAAACCGCGAAAGGCTCACCTCTGCGGCTGGAGGAAACCTCGTCTAGCACCCGGTAAACCTCTTTCTCCAAGGCTTCAAAGGCTTTCTGCTCCACGTAGATGTCGCCCACCCTGCCGTAGCCTTCAGCCTTAAGCCTCCGGTCGTCAGCGTAAAGGCTTCCCTGCCAATGTTTAAAGCCTAAAGCCTCCACCAGGTCGTGGGTGACATTCGCCCCTGTGGTAACCATCAGGTTTACAAGGCCCTTCTCCACAAGGCTAGAGAGCAGAAGCCTTAAGCCTCCGGGAACCGCAGGCCCAGCCACCGCCATGAAAACCTGGTAGTCGCTTTGGGAGAAGATTTCGGCGAGAAGTCTTGCCGCCCTAGCCAGCCTTCCAGCCCCCAAAACTCCGCTGGAGGCCATAGCTTCAATAAGCTCCTCCACAGTCATTCCAGGCTTAACGCTCATATGCTCTACAGCTTTCAAGAAAGACCCCACGCTAGAGGAAAAGGTTGAAGTTAAACTTAAATGGGTGTTGAAAACCTTGGAGCTTCAGCTTTTAACCCTAATGATTTTCACCCTTCCAAGAATCTTCCAATATTCAACTTCAACCCCGTTGGCTATCCTGCTTTTCAATTCTTCCTCGGTTGGCATAGGCGTCTCAAAGGTTTCATAGGTTTCCAAATCCATCACCTGCACAGTGTCAGGTGTGGTGGAAATGATCTGGCCGCTCCGCTTCTCAATGATGGGAACCTCGATTCTCGCGTCAACAGGGCTGACAATACTTCTCTTCACTCCATCGAAAACCCCTACAGCCACTATTCGAGCTTTGGCTGAGCCATGTTTGCCCGGCTTAGATTTTTCCAGTTCAACTACTCTGCAGGGCTCCCCGTCGATAACTATGTATTGGCCTTCCTTAATGGAGCCTACGTCTACAGGCCTGCTCAACGTTGAAACCCCTTTTTTCGCAGAAAAATTACCCTTAAACAGGTAAAATAAATTTACGGTTAAACGCTGGAGAGCTTAAGTCTCCGTTTAATCCGCTCGTAGAAGGTGAAGCCCCTCCTCAAAAAGACTACCTGCCTCTTCGACCTTCTAACCTTAACAGTTCTTGGAGGGTGAACCCTGCCTGAAGCTAAACCGTCGGAGATGGCTAAGAGGCCTCCCAAAATGTTCTCCGGCACAATGGAAACCTCAACGCTGGCGGGGATAATGTAAGGCTTAAAGTTTGAGGACATGGGACATACGGGAACTATCAGGAGAGCCTCCAGCCGGGGGTCCACAATGCTTCCCCCAGCACTCAGCGAGTAGGCGGAAGCCCCGCTGGGGGTTGAAACCAGCACGGCGTCCATCCGGTCTTCAGCCAGCTTCCAGCCGTCCACATAAATGGACAGGTCCACCATGCGTTGAAGATTCTCGTTTCCAATCTTAATCTCGTTGAGGGCGGGAGGCAAACCTTCCACGTCAGCCTCAACCATAAAATGCCTATCCTCAACGTATTTCCCCTCTAGAACTTCGCCGAGGAAGGCTGATGCCTCCTCCGGTGAAACTTCCCCGAAGAAGCCTACCCTACCCATGCTCACCGTGAAGAGAGGAACTTCTCTTGGAAGAGAGTGAACAGCTCTGAGAACCGTTCCGTCTCCGCCAACCACCACCGCTAGGTCGGCTTCCACCTCCCTCGGATTCACACCCTCAACGTTAAGCTTGGCTGCAAGCCCACGCTCAAAGTAAACTTTCACCTTCCGGCCTTCAAGGAAGGCTGCAAGCTTCCCAGCTAGCTCGACGGCTTCAGGCCGGTCCACCCTCGAGAAGATTAAGGCTTTTTCAAACAAGGCTTCTTTTCCCTCACCTTCCCATGGAAGGCATAAAACTAAATTCAACCTTCAAGGTTAAATGTTTAGGGTTAAAGGACACCTTGGAGGAAGCTGGAAAAGCCTTAATTTTAGACGTTTCAGCCTTTCTCTCCGGCCTGGCTAAAAGGCTTCCATGGAAAGCCTACACCACACACCAAGTAGTGGAGGAGTTGAAAAGCAGGGAAGCCAGAGAAGCCTTCGAAACGGCTGTAGACACGGGCAGAATCGAAGTTTTAGAGGTTGAGGAAACCTACTGGAGGAGGGTGAGGAAGGCCGCCTCCTCTACCGGAGACCTTTACAAGCTTTCCCAGGCAGACCTCTCCCTTCTGGCTTTAGCCTTAAAGCTTAGAGAGGAAGGGAGAAAACCTCTCCTTTTCACCGGCGACTATGCTGTTCAAAATTTGGCTGAA
>QMYF01000012.1 GCA_003662515.1 Candidatus Hecatellales archaeon
AAAAAGCAGTCGGGAGGAGGTTTTGCGGAGCGCTGTGGAGGCTGTGGAATACTTGAAGGAGCATGGGGTAACCGTGGAGTTTTCCGCTGAGGATGCCACCCGCACCGACCCAGCCTTCTTCAAGCAGGTTTATAAGGCTGTTGAGGAGGCTGGAGCCGACAGGATTAACATTCCCGACACGGTTGGCGTGATGACGCCTAGAAGGATGGGTAAACTTGTAGGCGAAATCGCTGAGACGGTTAAGGTTCCCATAAGCGTTCACTGCCACAACGACTTCGGCATGGCTACGGCTAACAGTCTGGCTGGGGTTGAGGCTGGAGCCAGCCAGGTTCACGTCACCGTTAACGGGCTTGGGGAGCGGGCTGGAAACGCTCCGCTCGAAGAAGTAGTAATGGCGCTTTACTCCCTCTACCAGTTCAAAACCAACATTAAAACCGAGCTTATCTATGAGACTTCGAGGCTGGTTTCAGAGCTTACGGGGGTTCCTGTTCAGCCGAATAAGGCTATTGTTGGGGAGAATGCTTTCACCCATGAGTCGGGAATCCACGTGCACGGCGTAATCCAGATGCCCTTAACCTATGAGCCTGTCAGCCCTGAGCTCGTGGGAAGGAAAACGGTTATAGTGGCTGGAAAGCATGCGGGCCTCCACGGGGTTCGAAAAAAGATTCTAGAGTTAGGCTTTGCACCCACCGAGGAGCAGATGGTTGAAATTATAAGGCAGGTTAAAGAGTTGGGAGACAAAGGCAAATATGTTACCACCACGGACCTCATATCGATAGCCAGCCGAATCTGCGGTCAGGTGCCCCCAGAAGAGAAAACCGTGGAGCTTAAGGAGTTAGCCGTGGTCACCGGAAGCGGAGTTATACCTACAGCCTCGGTTAAGCTGATAGTCAACGGGAAGGAATATGTTTCCTCGGAGACGGGGGTAGGCCCTGTGGACGCCGCCATTAAGGCCATAAGAAAGATTACGGATAGCCTGGTTAACGTCCGCCTTAAAGAGTATCGGCTGGAGGCTTTAACCGGAGGCTCCGACGCCATGGCTGAGGTGGTCGTGAAGGTGGAGGACGCTAAGGGTAGAATGGTTTCAGCTAGGGCGGCCAACGCCGACATTGTGAGGGCTAGCGTGGAAGCCATGATAAACGGGATAAACAGGCTTCTCTACCTGGCGAAGAAGGGAACCCTCTAACCTTTGAGGTAGGCTTTCCCGTAGAGGCTGTAGTTTTCAGGCTGCTCCGGAACCCCAAACCTTAAAACCTTTATTTGATGCATGGCTTTCAAGTCTGCCTTGAAAGGTTCAAGCTCGGGTGGCGCGTAAACCTCCGCCACCTCAGACTTCAGGGAAAGCCCCCTAGCCTTCTTAAACCTCCAAACCGCAGAGTTGAATTCTTGGAATTCTTCTGCAAGCTTGGAGAAGCTGCTTTCCCAGGCGGGATTAGGCTCGGGGAAAGCTTCAAGATGGATGGATTTCTCCGAGTAAACTCTCCTCCAGATGGCTTCGGTTATGTGGGGGCAGATAGGTGCTAAAAGCTTTAAAACCGTTTTAACGCAGGTGTGAAGCGTCCACCAGGCAGCCTTCTGCTCGGCTTCCCCGTATTCGCCTGAACTGTTGTAGGCTCTCGCCTTAATCGCCTCCACGTAATGGTCGGCGAAAAAGCTCCAGAGGAAGCTTCTGATGGCGTGGGCTGGAGGGAAGACATCCATAGCCTCATAGCCGCGTACGCATTCTCTAATGGTTTCGTTGAGTTTTGCTAGAGCCATCTCGTCTAAGGGCTGAAGGCTGAAGGATTCCCCGTCATCCACCAGTGGGAAGGCTGAAACAAAGCGGGAAACATTCCAGAGCTTGGTTAGGAAGCGGGCTGAGCCTTCCAGCCTCTCCCAGCTGAACCTGTAGTCGGAGCCAAGTCTTGCCTCTGAGGCTCCCCACAGCCTGAAGGCGTCAGCGCCATACTTCTCGAAGATGGGTTCAGGCCAAATAATGTTCCCCTTCGATTTATGCATGGCTTCTCCTGCTTCATCTAAACCCATCCCTGAAATCCGCACGTCCTGGAAGGCTTTTTCGCCTAGGAGCTGGTAAACCCTCAGAAGCGTATAGTAGAGCCAGGTTCGAACAATGTCTACTCCTTGGGGTCTAAGCCCGCAGGGGAAAGCCTTCCTGAAAAGCTTCTCGTCGCGGAGGTAGCCTGAAACGTAGAGGGGTGAAATGCTGGAGTCCATCCAGGTGTCGAAGGTTCTCTCTTCCCCTTTAAACCGGGTGTGGCCGCAGGCTTCACAGCGCTGGAAGGGGGCGGGATCCTTCCAAGGCTGGTAGTAGCGTCCAGGCTCGGGAACATGAGGCTTCCCGCAGCGTTCACAATACCATAAGGGGATTTCGGTTCCATAGTAGCGCCTCCTTGAGATAGGCCAGTCCACGCTAACCGAGTTTATCCAGTTGAGCAGGTATTGCCTGGCCTCAGGAGGATGGAAATCTATTTCCTCCGCAATACGTCTCAAATCTTCAAGGAAAGGCAGCTGCTTCAAGTAGTATTCCTGCATGGAGATGAATTCCACAGGGTTTTTAGACCTCCAGCAGGTTGGCACCTTATGCTTGATTTTCTCCCGTTTAACCAGGAAGCCCTTAGCCTCTAGGTCGGCTACTATGCGTTCCCTCGCCTCCTCCACCTTTAAGCCCTGGTAGGGGCCTGCAGCCTCATTCATCCTCCCGTCAAGCCCAATAGCTATGACAGGCTTCAAGCCTAGCTCGCGGAAAAGCCTGATGTCCGTGTAGTCTCCATAGGAGCATATCATGGCTATTCCCGTGCCGAACTCGGGTTTAGCGTTGGGGTTGGCGAGGATGGGAACCTCAAAGCCGTAGAGGGGCACAACGGCTTTCCGGCCTTCCAGATGCTGGTAGCGTTCGTCTTCGGGATGGTAGATTACGGCGGCGCAGGAGCAGAGGAGCTCAGGCCTCGTGGTGGCGATAATTATTTCCCCGCCACCCTTCAAGGGGAATTTAATGTAGTTGAGGTGGGTGTCCACTTCCCGGTATTCAAGCTCAGCGTCAGCAATGGTGGTTCCGCAGACCGGACACCAGTTGGTAGGCCTATTGTCCACGTAAATTAACCCTTTCTTCCAGAGCTCAATGAAGGTTGCCTGGGTTAAGGCTCGATATTCAGGGCTGTCCGTCCGGTAGACATGGTCGAAGTCGCAGCTCATCCCCATCCTTCTAGCCGTAGCAATAATTTCGGCTTCAACCCTGTCGAGGAAATCCCGGCAGAGGGCGAGAAACTTTTCCCGGGGAACCTCCCTAGCCGAAATCTTATGCTTCTTTTCCACCTCGATTTCCACGGGAAGCCCATTTCTGTCGATGCCGAAGGCGAAGAGAACCTCGAAGCCTTTCATCCGCTTGTATCTTGCAACCATGTCTATTTGGGCGTAGTGGGTGGCTCCGCCCACATGCCATCTGCCCGAAGCGTAGGGGGGCGGCGTATCAATAGCGTAAACAGGCTTACCCGATTCAGGGTTAAACCGGTAAACCTGCTCTTCAGCCCAAAGCCTTTGAATTTCAAGTTCAAGCTGGGGGCTCCAGCGTTTCTCCTCGATTTTAGGCTTAAAGGTGGAGGGCAAGCTTTCACCCCTGGAAGAACTCGGTTAAACCATGTTTCCTCTCAATTTTAACCCTCATATTGTCTCTGGCAGCCTTCGTGGGGATTCCTGTAACCTTCTCCACGTATTTCGCCTCGTTTTCAGGGCTGGTTTCCACCAGCATTCTCATGCCGAAGTGGGTTAAAAAAGCCTCCTTAGGCTTAGCTTCCTCCAAAATCTTAATGGCATCGTCAATGGACATGTGCCATTTCAAGGGGGCGCCCCTAGGTCTCATCGAGCACAGGATAAGCACGTCTACGCCTCGGTAGGGTTTCCCAGCACCCTCGAAGAACTCTGTGTCTGAAGTGTAGCCTAGGGTTTCACCGTTGGGAAGCTTAAGCCTGAAGCCTATGGTGTCAGGGTCGTAGTGGATAGCTTTAACCGCCCTTATCTCTAATCCTCCAACTGAAACCGTGTCTCCCGGGGAGAGCTCGAAAACGTTTCCCGGAAGCCCCTTATGGTAGCGGGAAACCACAGCATCCACCGAATCGTTTCCCTGCGTAACACTTCGGGCGCAGGCCAGGAAGCCCCTACGTTTTAAGGCTCCTCCAGTCATGGCTTCAAGCAGCACGGAGCTGTCGTTGGCATGGTCGGGGTGTGCATGGCTTACAAGGACACCGGTGATTTTCCGCGGGTCTAAGCCCTGCTCAATGGAGTAGACTAGGGCTCCAGGGCCAGGGTCAAGGTGGAGGTTCACCTTGCCATCAATTATCCTTATTCCCCCCGTCCTCCTCCTCTGCGTTACAATGGCGAACCTTCCGCCTCCCGTCCCCAAGAAAACCAGCTCCAAGCCTTTCACCCTTAAAACTCGAACTTCTCCAAGGAAACCTCAACCCTCTCTTCAAATAGAACTTCGGCGTAGAAGCCTTTGAAGGCTGGCCCCGGATTACATATTAGGGTGCCGTTAAGCTGGTCTACGCCTCTCGCCTCGTGGATGTGACCGCAGATGGAAAGTCTGGGTTTAAACTCGCGTAGGAAATCTGCCAGCTCAACGCTTCCCACGTGTTCGCCGCTCCAGGCTACGTCAACCTTGCTGCCGTAGGGGGGCACATGGGTTAAAACTATGTCTGGAGGCTTCCCGAGCTCGGCTATTCCTCTCCTTAAAGGCTGGGAAACCCCGTCCTCGTAGCCTGCTCCAACAATTTTTAAACCTTCAACCTCAACGCCCCGCCCGTGAAGGCTTACACCCACATCTTTCAAGGCTTCATGGAGGCCTGGAGGGTCAATGTTGCCGGGAACGTGGAGGACGGGAAGACCAGACTTTAAGAGGGTTTCAACCACTTTTCTTCCAAGCTCTGCAGGGCCGAAGTGGGTTAGGTCTCCAGCCACAAGTATAATGTTGAAGCCTTCCTCCGAAGCCTTAGAGGCGAGGATTTCGGCTGCTTCAAGGTGGCCGTGAATATCCGAGCAGGCCAGAAGCTTCATATCTGCCTTCAGCCCTCCCTAAGCTTCACTGTTTACTGTTTGAGAGGTTGAGGGCTGGTTAATACTTTTACTCCTCTCAGGGTTAAAATATCTGGTCTCCCATTAACCTAGGGCTAGCCTCAACCGAGGGAGGGCCTCCCCGAAGATGGCTGAGCCTCCGCCCAGCGAGCTGGAAAAATGCGTTCAAGCTTTGAAGAGGTATCTGGACAGGGGCGTGGAGGAGGCTGAGGAAAGCCCTGAAGAGGAAGCATCCTTCGAGAGGATTGAGCTGGAGAAGTTTAAGCCTGTGGAGGCTTCCAAGCCTGCTGGGCTTATGCTTTCGGTGGACGCATCCTCCTACCCGCTGCTTTCAGCCAACAACTGGCGGATTGGTGTAAGCCGATGCGCCTACGTCATCGTGGAGGTTAAAGGGGATAGACCTTTAATAGTGGAGGAAAACTATGAGGACCACCTTTTCACCGTGGTCTGCGAACGGAAAAAGATGCCCTACAAGGTTTGGGAAATCCTCCGAACCTTCGAGAGCAACCTTGCCTTGAAGAAGCTGGAAAACTTTGGGGAAGAAGACTTCTGCCTTCTCGACGGTGCAGCCTACTTTGGAGGTTCAAGAAGCTTCACCCAGCCTCTCTACGAGCAGGCGAAGAGGCTGGGCGTGAAAATGGTGATGATTCCGAAGAGCTCTCGCAGGCTTAGAGATGAGCGGGGTCGCGACCTTCTAGCCAGCCTAAGCCTCCGCGGGGAAGCCCTTAGAAGGCAGGGCTTCCTGGGAGCCACCTGGATTTACCATCCCATAACCAAGCTGGCTCAGATTAAAAGCCTCAACCTTTACGCTGAGGTTTCAGCCGTGAAGCTTTCACCCTCAAGCCGGAGGGTGTTCCGTTGCGACGTAATCGACTATCTGGTTGAGGAGAAGGGTGTGGAGGCGGTTTTCGAGGTTGCCTCGAAGCTTGCCTACCTGTCGAGGGATGTTCGCTGCGACGGCTACCCTGCACCCCTCTATCTGGCCCATCAGCGAACAAAGATTCCAGAGGCTAAGCTTATAGAGTATGAGGAGGCTGTTAGGAGGCTTCTCAGGGAGGAAGGCTTGCTTGAGGCTTTAGAGGCGGAGGCCGAGATAGCCAGCTTCAGGAAAGCCCTCCTAGGCCTAATCCACGACTACCAGGTTAGAGAGGTGATTGAAGACCTTTAGGCGGGAGGTCTCCAAAGTGGAGGTTGGAAAGGTTAGGGTTTCCAAGGGAGACAGAGTTGAGTTGGTGGTAACCGGGGAGGAAAACGTAAGCTTCGGCCAAATCCTGAAGATTTCAAACCCTTCAGGCAGCACCGTTTACTATGCAAGGGTTACCAATGCCTCAAGCCATTCCATGCTGGAGGAGCTTGAGGAGCTTCAGGACCTCAAAGGCTCCATGCGAACCGTCGGCCCCTATACGCAGTGCAGGCTTGTGGAAGCCATGCTCTTCCTCGAGAAGGTTAAGGATGGAAAGCTTAGGGCTCCAACCTTAAATCCGGACTATGGCTGGCCTGCGGAAACCCTTTCAAAGGGGGATTACGGGAACCTTCAGGTTTCGGGAAAACTCAGGCTGGGGTATCTCCGGGAGGGGGGACGAGGCGAAGTCAGAGAGGTTATCGTAGGGTTGGATGTCGACTTTATACCCAGGATGTCGGCTATCGTGGGGCAGATAGGCTCAGGTAAAACGAATGCTGAGCTTGTGCTTAACGCCGAGCTTATGGCTACCAAAGGCGAAGCAGTAGGCCTCATCTTCGACTTCCACGGCGAACTGCTCACGGGGAAAAACATTGGGAAGGGGCTGGCGGACCACCCTCTGGCAGCCAGCCGTCTCGTATATGTAGGTTTAGAGAAGCCGAAAGGGGAGATAGGCTTTCTGCCTTTGAAAATTGGGATGAAAGGTTTCAATCCTGCCATGCTTGGGCTGCTGCTTCCAGATGTAAGCCGCCCTCAAATCCACTACGCGGCGAAGCTTCAGAGAACCTTCCGGGAGGACTGGGTTAAGAAGGCTGTCGACCTTTACCTGGAAGGCGATGTGGACGCTGTGAAGAAGCAGGGTGCGTCGGGTTCTGGAAGCGTTATCGAAGCGCTTATGCGTAAGCTGGCAAACCTTGATGAAAACGTTTTCGACCTCAGCCTTCAGGGGGATGTTTCCAGCCCTATTATGGACTCGCTGAGGCAGGGTAAAACCGTCCTAGTGGATGTTTCAGGCCTACCGGAGGAAGCGCAGAGGCAGGTGGTATGCTGGATTGTAAGCCGAACCGTAGCCTACTACCGGGAAACCTGGAGAAGCAACTATGAGGACTGGATGAGGCTTCCCTACCTGCTGATAACCTTGGAGGAGGCGCATAAGTTTCTTGAGGAGAGGGAAAGCCTCTTCTCCGATATAGCTCTCACCCACCGCAAATACAGGGTTGGGCTGAACGCGGTTACGCCGAGGCCCTCCCTCATAAACCGGGATGTTTTCGCCGAGCTTTGGACCAAGCTTATCTTGAAAACCACCCTCCGCGAAGACCGGAAATACCTCGCCGACAACACGCCCTACCTTGAATATTCAGACACTGAGCTGAAAATGCTGGACATAGGGGAAGGCCTCCTAGTCTCCCAGCCGAAAATCCAATTCGCCGTTCCCGTGAAAATCTTCGACTACCGTGAATATCTGGAGGAGCATTTAGAGGTGGAAGAGGAAAGCGAATCCTTCGCCTTAAAAGCGAAAATGGGCGAGGTTAAACGTTCAACCTACGAGGAGAACGTCCTCTAAGCTCTCCCCCTCCTCTGCTCTTGCCGCTGAGGAGGGAAAAATTTATTCCCTAAGGAGGCAAATCAGAAATTGCTGGGGCCGGTGGCTCAGCCTGGTTAGAGCACACGGCTGATAAAGGGTAGGCCTTTGGAAACCGTGGGGTCGCCGGTTCAAATCCGGCCCGGCCCATCAACCCTCCCTCAACTTTTCCAGCAGCATCCTCATGGCCGCCGCCTTCCCACCTTCAACCTTCCACCCAAGGTTTAACCAGCTTAGGGAGGCTGCCACGAGGATGCTGCTGGCAAAGTCGAGGGGGGGTTGAT
>QMYF01000013.1 GCA_003662515.1 Candidatus Hecatellales archaeon
GGGTTAAGGCTAGGGGGAACCCTGGAGGAGCCACAAGCCTCTACCAGCTGGTGGAAGTTTTCTGGCAGCTTAGAGGCGAAGCCGGCCGAAACCAGCTTCCGAAAGCTGAGGTAGGCTTGGCTCAAAGCTTGGGAGGCCTTTACTCCTTCGCTACGGTCACCATTTTAAGGAGGGTTTAAACCTGACAGCCGCAAGTGTTCCCAGATATTGGAGGGAATCCAAGTATAGGTATAGGCTGATAGGGACACGTTGCCCCCGCTGCGGAGCCATCCATTTCCCGCGGAGGCTTGTCTGCCCCCAGTGTGGAAGCAGGGAGCTTGAAGAGTACAAGCTCAGCGAGAAGGGGAAACTCCTCTCCTTCACGGTTATCAAGGATGACCCGCCTAAAGGCTACGAGTTTCAAACCCCCTATGTGGTGGGTTTGGTGGAGCTTGAGGATGGCGTTAAAATTTTAACCCAGCTTACCGACGTTTTCCCCGAGGAAGTATATGTTGGAATGCCTGTGGAAATGGTTTTCAGAAAGGTTAGGGAGGCAGGAGCGGAAGGAATAATTGAGTATGGATACAAGTTCAGGCCTAGAATGGCCGAGTGACCTAGCCGAAACAGCGAGAAAAGTTAAAAGCTACATTGAAGATTTCCTGGAAACAGTTTTCCCTCCAGCTCAAACCCTTTACCAGGCTTCCCGCCACCTCTTCACCACCGGAGGGAAAATGCTTCGACCCTACATGGCGGTTAAGGCATGTGAGGTGGTGGGAGGCTCAGCCGAGCAGGCAGTTCCAGCAGCCGCCGCCGTAGAAATGCTTCACACCTTCACCCTCATCCACGACGACATTATTGATAGGGATGAGGTTAGAAGAGGGCTTCCAGCCGTCCACGTTAAGTGGGGTGAACCTGTAGCCATCCTGGCTGGAGACTTCCTCTTCTCCAAGGTTTTCCTCGCTGTTTCCCGCGGCCTTAAAGATAGAGGGGTTCCCAGCGAAACCGTCGCCCGCGTGGTGGAGGTCCTAGCCGACGCCACAGGGAAAATCTGTGAAGGCCAAATGCTGGATATGAGCTTCGAAGGGAGGGAAACAGTTTCCGAGGAAGAATATCTGGCCATGGTGGAACGTAAAACCGCCTACCTCTTCAAGGCTTCCTCCCAGATAGGCGCCCTAATAGGCGGAGCCGGTGAAGACTGGGTGGAAAGGCTTGGCGAGTATGGGAGGCTGGCCGGCATAGGCTTCCAGATGGTTGACGATGTTTTGGGGCTAGTGGCCGACGAGGCTAAGCTTGGGAAACCTGTTGGAAGCGACCTGCGCGAAGGGAAGAAAACTATGCCCATAATTTACGCTTTAAGTAGAGCCAGCGTCGAGCAGCGTAAAACTATTCTTGAAGCCTCGGTTAAACCTGAAAGGATGGGTGAAGCTTTGAAGCTTATAGTAAGCCTCGGCGGAATAGATTATGCGAAAACCCAGGCGAGAAAATATGTGGAAGCTGCCCTAGAACAGTTGAAGCCTCTGCCGGAAACCCCTGCCAAAAAAAGCCTTGAAACCCTAGCCAAAATCCTTGTGGAAAGAGAATTTTAAAGGGGTTTTCAACGCTAAAACCTGAAGGGTAAAGGGTTTACTTTTGGGGTGAAAGCCTTGGCGAGGGTTAGATGGCTGGGGCATGCCTGCTTTGAAATCCAGCTCGGCCAAACCGTAATCTTGGTGGACCCATGGCTTGAGGGAAACCCTCAGGCACCCTTGAAGCCTTCAGACCTCTCCAAAGTAGACCTTGTCTGTGTAACCCATGACCATGGAGACCATCTAGGCGACGCCTTTGAAATCTGTAAGCGTACAGGAGCAAGCTTTCTGGCAACCTACGAGCTTGGAGTGCAGGCTGAACAGCAGGGAGTATCAAACGTGCTCGGCATAAATATTGGTGGAACCGTGAAAGTGAAAGATGTTGAGGTCACCATGGTTCACGCCTTCCATACGGCTGGACGCGGAGCCCCCACAGGCTTCATTCTGAAAGGCGAAGGCAAAACGGTTTACCATGCCGGCGATACCGGCCTCTTCGGAGACATGAAGCTGATAGGCGACCTTTACCAGCCTTACCTGGCCCTAATCCCCATCGGAGGCTACTACACTATGGGGCCTAGGGAGGCTGTTGAAGCCGTTAAACTTCTGAAGCCTAAGGTTGTCATACCCATGCACTACGGAAGCCTCCCGGTTCTCGAGCCTTCAGCCGAAAAATTTGTGGATTTAGCTTCGAGGGAGAAGCTTCCAGCGGAAATAGTAGTTTTAAAGCCTGGAGAATCCTACAGTTTTTAAGGACGCCTGCTAGAGGCCTCCCTGAGGAGGAGGCCAAGCCTCTCCTCAACCTCCACGGTGAACCTTCGAAGGTCAGTGTAAAGCTTTAGGGCTTCATCTAGAAGCCTCATCAGCCTGAAGGTTTCCTCATCCATTTTTCTCCACAGCTCCTCCATTTCAGGCTTCTTAAGCTCATGGGATACTCCCAGGTCTTCAACGACTTCTTCAGGCTTGAAAGGCGTAACGCTGGTTTTCCCATCCCAGTCTTTCGCCCTTTCCGGGCTGTAAGCCCTGTCGAAGGTGGCTGAAGCTGAAATCCATTTCCCTCCAAGATAGGCTTCAGCGAAAACCGTTATTACAACAGGTGGATGAACCTTGGCCATAAGGCTTCTAACCTCTCCCCTGGGAAGCGCCCTCAAATAGAATTCCATATCTACCTTCTGGTAGTGGTAGCGGGCTGGAATTCCCAGGGAGCGGAAAAGAGCCACCTGAAGGTTAGCCTTATTATAGCAGGGTGCATGGGTAAGCTTCAAAACCTCTTGCGCCGGCAGAAGCCTTTGAGGGAAAGGATACCAACGTATCGAATCTCTAACCCAACGGAAAACCTGAACAGCAGCCTCCCGTTTATCTTTTAAGCCCTCAGCCAGCTGCCTTGCCTTCCTTAAAACCTCCGGGTGTTCAGGGTTGCAGAAACGTGAAGCCTTCAAATATGAGTCCAGACTGCTCCCTTTGGCCATGGTCCCAGCCAAACTTTAGCTACTCCAAACCATCTATTTGAACCTTCCAGTTGGAAGCTTAAAGAGCCTGAGATAGAGTTAAAATATTGTGAAAGTCTTACAGATAGATAGCTTAGACGGCTGCGGCCGTGGTCTAGCCTGGATTAGGATGGGGGCCCTCCAAGCCCCAGATCGCGGGTTCAAATCCCGCCGGCCGCACCAAAATTTTCCCGGCTGGGAGCAGGCTTTCAAAGTGAAGCCCTTTTTAAGTTTAGGTTTAACCTCTGCCATGCCTTCAGAATGGTTAGACTGGAGTTTCCGCCGCTGCGAAGCCCTAGGTTTTCAGGGTCTTTGGATAGGAGAGGACATAGGCCGGCCCGGTGAAATCTTCACGCTGACAGGTCTAGCAGTCCTCTCGACGGCGGGAATCCCTGTGGGAATAGGTTTAACCAGCCCTTTCATTCGAAATCTCTCCACGCTAGCTAGGGCAGCTTACAGCCTCCATGAGGCTTCAAAGGGCAGATTTAGGCTTGGCTTAGGAGTAGGCGGGAAAAAGGACTTGGAAAGTCTTGGCGTTAAGGTGGATAAGCCTCTTAAAGCTATGAGGGAAGCCTTAACGCTTCTCCGAAGCCTATGGAAAGGTGAAAGCTTAACCTTCCAAAGCGAATTCTTCCAGTTCAAAAATTACAAGGCGAAGTTTAAAGCTGAAATCCCCGTTTTTCTCGGAGCTCGAGGAGAGAAAATGTTGAGGCTGGCTGGGGAAGAAGCAGACGGCGCCCTGGTGAGCGGGCCTAGAGGCTACCTCGAGAAAGCTTTAGCCTTCAGTAGGGAGGGCCTAAACTGTACGCTTACCCAGCCGAAGAAGTTAGTTAAGGTTGCCTGGCTTCCTACCATTCTCACCACAAGCGAGGAAGATTTAACGTTGGCGCGGAAAGTAGCTGCCACCATCCTTCTCGACACTCCCAGCAAGGTTTTCGCCTACTCGAAAATGGATTTAGGTAAGGTTGAAGAGGTTAAACGTGTTGCGGCTTCAAGTCTAAGGGAGGCAGCCTCCCTAGTCGACAGGGAAACCTTAGAAGCCCTAACCGTTTACGGAGATTCCGAGGAGGTTTGCAGTAAGCTGCGGGAGCTAGCTGCACTCGGCTTCGATGAGGTAGTTTTCGGGCCTCCCTACGGGAAAAATTGGGAGAAGGCTGTGGAAGAGGTTGCTAAAGCATGGCTGAGAAAATGAGTTTTGGATTGGCTGTGGCTGCCGAGAAAGGTTTTTGGGAAGCGGTAGAGAAGGCGGTGGAAGCGGAAAGGCTTGGTTTAGGCTACGTCTGGTTTTTCGATAGACCCTGCCTGGTTTATCCTCCCCTGCTAGCTGAGGCGGCGGCCAGCCAGACCTCGAAGCTTAAGCTGGGTTTAGGTTTAAGCCCTCTTCTCCACAGTCCAGCCGACATAGCCTCCACCATGGAAACCCTCCTAAAGTTTTACGGGGAAAGATTTGAACTCTGCCTTATCCCGGGAGATAAGGTTCAACTTTCCCGGGTTGGTGTAAGCCTTGACAAGCCTGGAGAAGCCTTAAACCTCATCCTCAAGGCCAGAGAGAAAATTAAAGAGAGGCTTAAAGCTGAAGGCTTTTCCTGCCGGGTTTGGCTGGGAGCCCAAGGCCCCGAAATGTTGAAAATAGCTGGAAGATTCGACGGCTTACTGCTTAATGCAGCCTCCAGAAAGCTGGTTGAATGGGCTTTAAAGGAGTCGAATTTAAGGGTTGAAGGAGGCTTCCAGCTGGGAATCATCGCCTCCTCCTACGTCTACGAAAACTTTAGAGAGGAGGTTTACAGGATTCTCCGCCGGGCGGCTGCTGTAGCTGCCCTAGGCGCCTCTAAAAGGCTTAAAAAGCTCCTAGGCTTCCCAGAATGGTTGAAGCAGGCTTCCCTAACCGAGGAAACCGTGGAGAAGCTTCCTTGGGAAATAGTTGAAAATTTCGCTATTTTCCTAGAGGCGGAGAAACTTGGAGACTACGTAGCCTCCCTGAAGCGTTTAGGAGTTTCCCACCTGGTTTTCTCGCACCCCCAAGATTTCTCTAAGGAAACCATAGGCGAGCTGGCTTCCGCCCTGAAGAGGTTGTCCTCCCACGGCTAGGCTTCAGCCAGCCTAGCTAGCTCGCTTAAAGCCTTCTCAGCCTCCTCCCTGGAAGTTTCCCTTCCCGACTGGAGAATTCTCTCCAGCTCGGCCTCCACAGCTTGGTCTAGGCTTCTGCCTTGAAGTTCAAGGCGGAAACCTTCAATGATGGCTGGCTTAGGCTGGAGGGCTGCCCCTTTAACCACGGCTTCCTCTCCAACCTTGCTGGCGAGAAGCATTCCAGCTTCCCCACCTCCAATTCTCACCCTGTAAAGGCTGTCGCCTAGACTGGTGGTGGCCACTTTTTCTAGGGTGAAGCCTTCAACTTTCTCTCCGGCCTCAGCTAGGGCTTCCCGAACCAGCCGGTCAACTTCCTCGTCTGGAACCCTCCTGAAAAGCTCTATTCGAAGGGTTCCCCAAACCCAAGCTATCTTTCCATCCTCCACCTGATAGTCTATGCGGATGCGCACCACGTCGCCTCTTTCAGACTTCAACTTGTCAACAAGAATGCCGTAAAGTTTCTGGTTTAGCTCAGCTACCGCCCTTGCGACTTCCTGAGAGGAAACCTTACCCTCAGAAATGGTTGACCTCATCTGGGCGAAAAGGGTTTTTCTAACCTTATCAGCGTATCCTCCCGAAATGATGAGTCCGGTGTTTAGTGTGGGCATTCCCTCCCCCCAGCTAGAATATATTTCGCCCAATATAATATTATTTTAGCTTTCTGCATTTTAACAGAGGGTAGGGAGGAAACCGCCATGGAGAAGAAGCCTCTCCTCATGGAAAACTTGACGTGGAGGGAGGTAGAGGAAGCCGTTAAAGGCGGAGTGAAAACCTGTTTAATCCCGCTGGGCTCCACCGAGGAGCACGGCTACCACCTCCCCCTCTACACGGACACCATCATCGCCTATGAGGTGGCTGTTCGAGCTGCCTCCCGTGTTGAGGCTCTTGTAGCTCCACCTCTCGGCTTCGGCGTCTGCCGGAGCACAGCCTTCTTCCCCGGAACCTTAACCATAAGCCTTGAAACCTTGAAAGGCCTTCTCGAAGAGATATGTTTAAGCCTTCATAGGCACGGCTTAAGAAATCTGGTTCTGGTTCCAGGCCATTTGGGGGCAGCTCAGCTGGTAGGCTTAGAGCTGGCAGCCCAAAAGCTGGTGAGGGAAAACCCAGGTCTCCAAATGGCCATAGCGAGATTCCCAGAAATTCTGAAGGAAAAACTGGGGGAAGGCGTTCTAGAGGACCCTTTAGACCTCCACGCCGGAGAGGTGGAAACCTCGCTAATGCTGGTTTTGAGGCCTGAACTGGTGAAGATGGAGCTGGCTGAAGCTGAGCATCCTCCACTGCCCAGCCATCTCGTCGTTAGAAACCCTCTCCGCTACATGAAAACAGGGGTAATAGGCGACGCTACTAAGGCTTCTAGGGAGAAGGGTGAAGCCATTCTTGAAGCCTTGGTTTCAGGGGTGGTCGAGATCGTGGAAAGCCTGGAGTCCGGGGAAAACTTAAAGAGTTAAGCTTCCTAACCCTACTTGGAGGTTTAACCCTTGGGAGAAGACGTTTTCTCTAGGATTGCTAGGAGGCACCCTTTCCTGTTCGCCTGGCTTTCCCTGCTTAGGCCTCCCCTCCGCTTCCTCGAAGAGTTTAAAGAGGAGGTCTTTCACGGAGACTTGGAAGCCTTTTTTGAGGGGCTTTTAAGGAGGCTGGTTAAGCTGGCTCCTCCAAGCCTTATCAGGGAGCGTAGCCTCCCCAGCGGGGAAACCGTTAGGGAGGTTGGACCCTTCATCCTCGGCCTCTACCTAAAGCTTACAGGGGAAGGCAAACCCTTCATCAAAACCTTCGGAAACGTTAAGCTTTCAAGGCTGGTGGAAAGCCCCTTCGACGTGCTGGAGGTTCGAGAACCCCTCTACGAGATCGAGGATGAAGGTGAAACCTTGAAGGTTACCTTTGAGCTTCCTGGAGCCGTTAAAGAGGAGATTTCCCTTTCAGCCACCGAGTCCACGCTTACGGTGGAGGCTAAGGGGCGAGGGCGAACCTACAGGAGGGAGGTGAAGCTTCCCGTAGAGGTGGAACCCAAAGCCGGAAGGTCCACCTATGCTGACGGCCTACTCGAAGTTTACCTTCCCAAAAGGAAGAAGCCTAGGCCGCCTGTTGAGCCTATAAAGGTGGAATAGGCTTAGGAGGGCCATGAGCAGCCCTCTAAGCTTAAACATCCTTCTCAGAGAGTTTCTGCAGGGCAGAAAACTGGTACCCTGGAGACTTGTTCACGATTGGGAGTGCCAAGCCTGCGGGGAATGCTGCCGACGATACGTTGTCGAGCTTACCCCCCACGAGTATGCCAGGATAACCCAAGCCTACGGCTACTCGCGGGTTAAAACCTCCATGGGAAAACTTTTCCTGCGGAGAGGCCCCGACGGAACCTGCCTCTTCCTCTACAGGCTGGGAGACCGAGCTCTCTGCGGCCTCCAACCCATCAAACCTAAAGCCTGCAAGCTTTGGCCCTTCCAGGTTTTTGAGCAGCCTCCCTTAACCCATCCTGAACTTTCCCTCTACCGCTACGGGCGAAAAGAATTCCATGTTTTCGTGGTCCCCGAATGTAAAGGCTTAATTTACGGTGAGCCTTCCCCACGGCTTAAAGAGAAAATTCTGCCTGAAATCTTAGAGATCAAGCTTGGGCTGAGAGACAGGCAGCTTTACTCCACCTCCCAGCTTCACCCGCCCATTCTAACCTTCTAGATGTCGAAGAGCACCCTAACCAGGAAGCGGCTGTCCTCCCTTTTAACCTCCATCAAATGGTAGGTTACCGCTTTAATCTCAACCTTTGAGGGATGCTTCTCCAAGTTTAAAGGCTCACCGAAAGCCTTACCCTTCAACTTTAAACCTTCACCCGTTTTCTCCAAGCTTTCAACCTTAAACCTAGAGAAAACCAGGCCTTCAACC
>QMYF01000014.1 GCA_003662515.1 Candidatus Hecatellales archaeon
GGATGAACAACAGCTATATGACTCAGGTTTATAGGAGGGAGCTAGTAGAAGACCTTCTAGCCTTATCTCCAACTTATACTTGCCGTGGAAACGGCTTCTCCAGTGGGGTCCCAGCCCCCTCAGCAGCCTTCCTCTTAGAGGCGAGAGAACCCGTGATTCGAGAGGCCGTTAGGCTGGCCATTTCCTCAACTGGATACCTAGGCTACTCTGTGGAGGCCAGGTTTAACGGTGGGGAGAGATATGTTTTAAGACCTGTCTTCACCTTCGGACACCTAAGCCCCCCAAGCCTCCTAGCAGAATACCAGCAGGTTTTGAGAAGGATAGGCATTGAAACCTCTATGGTTTTTAACGGCCGGTTTGAGAAAAAAGGCTTCTTGAGGAGCAAGTCTTGGCGCACGCTGGAGGCCTTAGAGAAACTTGGAGGCTTCATTCCAGGCGTGAAAATTGGCTCAGGAAACTTTAGGGGTGTGGAGCGAAACCACATGTTAGACGCCTTGCTAATGGCTTACCGCAACGGGTCTTACAGTTTTAACTCTAGGTGGGAGGCTGCTGAGGCCATTAGAAGCCGAATTTACAGCCTTAGAAATCTACGTTCCCGCTTCAAGCCTTCAGCTGACAGTTCAGCGTTTCCTCCCCATCAGGAAGGCTAGGGCTAAGGAGACTCCGCCTAGAAAAGCTGTAGCTATAATGGGGACAGGGGACGGTGTCCAAATCCACGCCTTCCTAACGGGGTGAGCAGCTATTCTCATTGCCTCCTCCATTGGGAAAGCTACGCTTCCGGGTGGTGCTTGAGCCAGAAGCTTCTCTTTGCATTCTTCGCAGCAGGCCATCTTATTATCCTTACAGAGGCCTGTTCCCCCGATGATGAGGTATGCTGTTGGGGGGTCTACCCTCTTAAGCTGCCTATTCTCGATTTCAATTACTACTTTTCTGCCGCAGGCGTCGCATTTGGTTTCAATTTTGAAAGTGGGATATTTCTGCACTAAAAGTAGAGCGCAGAAGGGGCAGCAAGCCACATGGTGGCGGCCGTCTGGAGTGGTTATCTCCCTGTAGCCGTAGATTGTGGACATTCCGCATATTTCGCATCGCGGCACAATGTAGGTGTCATAGTATAGATAGCCCGCCACTCCAAACATTACAACAGCCACTAGTAAGAAGGGGAGGCTATGCTTCCAGATTTTTAGAGCCATGGCCTACGTCAACTACCAGTTTAATCTCAAAACGGATAAAGTTAGTGGGGGTTAGAGTTCAATTCCGAAAGGGCTATTATCGCTGGAAAACTCTTTCTTCAATGGGGAAGAAAATTGGCTTCTACCACGAAATTCCTTGCCATAGGGTTGATAGTAGTTGCCGTGGTGATGTTTGGAGCTACAGGCTACCTGTATTATCAATACTATGGGGTTCCCCGCTGCCCCGCCTGCGGCATGATTATCACGCCTGAAATGGATGAACACTTTAAGATTTACACTGAAGGCTGGGGTAAGGGTGAAAGGCTTCACGCTTGCTGCATAGGCTGTGTTCTTAGACTTCTTGACCCCGAGAGAGGCTGGGATGAACTTTACGTTGAAACCTTCTGCGACTATTATGGGCCTGACCACCCCATTCGGATCCACGTCTGGAACCATGGCAAAAACTGTGAGGTAGATCCTCCTACGGCGAAGATCCTGCTGGGAGCGAAAATTACTGGCAGCTGTGCAAGCAATAGGATAGCCTATGACGACTATGCTGCGGAGCAGTTGCTCAAGCTCGGCTACACCGAGCACACCATGAGCTATCAGCATGTGCCTCTCCCGGAAGGCACCCCGGTTCTCCCCGTTTGTAAGGCTGCGCCTATGCTAGCTGAGAAGGTTGGAATAGCCTATGTGCCTCCTTCACCGGCGCTTCCAGCAGGCTTCGCCATTGCCGGAGCAGTAATCCTAGTGGTTTCCATCATCACCTATAGGAGGGCGGCTAAAGCCTAAAATCAGGCAAGCCTAGCATTTAATCTTGGGTGAAAGCCCATGATTTGGACACCTTTCACAGCAATAATGGTTATCCTAGGCTTTTTCGCCTTAGCCCTAACCTTCTACACCCTTCCAAAGGCCTACATCATCTGGAGAAAGGCGGAAAAAGCTAGTTTAGAAGAGGTTTACACTCTGGAGAAAAGCTTCTACCTAGTTTCCACGGTTGTTTGGCTGGTTCTAGCTTCAAGAATCGTGGGGATGGGTCTTTACTGGGTGGCGAACGAATCGCTTATCCCACTAATTCCTGGAGCCATGTGCCAGTGGGGTGTCCATCAGGCTGGCCACCCCTACTCTTGGATCGATTCCATCCTCAAACTCTTCGTCCTCTTCGTCTATGGGATTTGGCTGAGCCTGGACATGATAAACCGGAGGTGTAGAGGTTCACCTTTAATGGCCACCCTCTCCAAATACTTCATCTTCCTGGTGCCTCTCCTCCTAGCGGACAGCATTCTCGACTTAGCCTTCTATTTCAAGGTTGAACCTGTCACGGTTCCCTGCTGCAGAGTGGTTTTCACAGCTGAAAACCCCTTGCCGTGCCCCTTCTGCTTCGTTTTCCACGATGCCCCCATGTTCATCGCAGTAATCGCAGGCTATGGTCTCTCCATTGCCACCATGATTTGGGGCTCCGTGATTAAACGCTACACCTACCAGCCTGGAGAGCTCGGAGAGATAAGCAAGAGAGCTTTAAAGATGCTTGCAAACTTAAGCCTGATCTTCGCCATCATTGGAACCATGGCTCTAGTTCCAGCCATCTTCCAAATCATGGCCCCTGCAACTCCGCATTAGGGAGGAGTGAAGCCTTATGCTTAAACCAAAATTTCTGATTTTAATTCTCGTGGTCGTGGCTGTGATAGCTGCTTCCACAACCTACTATACGTTGCGAACCTCGCTGGAGATACCTGAAGCTGAGAACTTGGTTATTGAGGGGATTAAGGTTAACAGGGAAGCCTCCGTCATGACTGGTGTGGTTGTTAAAAACATTGGCGATAAGCCTGTAACCGTGGAAAAAATTGTTCTAATTAGGGTTCAAACGGGACTTGTGGTTTGCTCTTCAACCATCAACCCTCCAGCCGTCATCCAGCCGGGTGAAACTGAAATCGTCAGGGTTTCATGTGAGCTTGACCACTACTATAAGAAGGAGGGATGTGACTACAAGGTTTTAGCCGTAACCAGTGAGGGAAAGGCAGCCAAATACGTTTTCGGCTACCCCATGACTCTCGAGGAGTTAGGCTTCGCGGTGGAGTAGGGCTAAGTCTTAAAAATGGGATATTGCTAGGAAAAGAGTGGGGGAACCATTTGAATAAACGGATTTTAATAGCTGTGGTGCTTATCGTAGTGGTTGTTGCAGCCGTCTTCGGGGGACTTCAATTCTTTAAGCCCTCTGGCCCTGAAAGGCTCCGCATAGGGTATATGGCTGCCGCAACCTACGCCCTAGTCTGGGTTGCCTACGAGAAGGGATACTTTGAGGAGGAAGGGTTAGACGTAGCCCTCTACCAGTATGATAACGTCGGAGACCTAGCAACAGCCCTTTCAAAGGGGGAGATAGATGGCTGCCCTCTAACGGCGGTTGCCGCGGCAGCTTTCGCTGAAAAGGCTAAGCTACTGGTGGTGGCAGGAAACTCCACTCACGGGACGGGCTTAGCCTGCAGGCCGGAAGACGCCGCTAAACTGAAGACCTTAAAGGATTTGGATGGGAAGAAGCTGGCCACCGTGCTTTACGTCCCAGGAGACATTGTGTTAAGATATAAGCTCAAGCAGGAGGAGGTAAACGTTGACCTCCTAGTGCTCTTCACCGCCGCAGATGCATTAACCTCACTTAAGAAGGGAAACGTGGATGCAGCACTGCTCTGGGAGCCCTTCGTCTCACTAGCCGAAGAAGAAGGACTAACAGTTTTTCTATGGGATAAGGACATCTACGACATTACCTATCCATGCTGCCTCCAGGTTTTCCGCGAGAAATATGCTAGGAGCCATCCGGATGCCGTCGTAAAATATTTGAGAGCCCTGTTGAAAGCTCAAAAGTTCTGTGAGGAGCATCCTAAGGAGGCAGCAGCCCTAGCAGCAAAATATTTGCCCATGGTTCCTGAGGAAATCGTGTATAAGAGCGTGTTCTACGTTGACCCAAGGCTTGGCCGGACGAGAAACCCGTTAGACGTCAACCTTTACATGGATGACCTGGTCAAATTCGTGGAAATGATGAGGGAGTTGAGTGTTCTTTCGCCTAGGGCTTCTCAACGGTTCCTTCAAAGGGTTGACGTAAGCTTCTTGAGTAAAGCTATGTCTAGCTAAGGCTACAAAAACATTTTTAAATCCTCCAAGCGGGATGAGGTTTAAGGGGTGGAGGGGTATTACATGGAATCGTCTAAGAATAAAGAGGAGGTTTTTGAGCGTTTGAAGCAGGCAATTATCGAAGGAGACGAAGTTGAAGCGGTGAAGTGGGCTGAGGAAGCTGTTAAGCGTGGGATAGACGCCTATGAGGCTATTAGTAAAGGCTGCCTTGAAGGCATGAACGTGGTAGGCGACAAGTATGCTAGAAGGGAATACTTTATTCCTGAGGTGGTTTTAGCCGCTCAAGCCATGAACATGGCGGTAGAAGTGCTTAAACCCCATGTCAAAATGGAGAAAGGGCCTTCAGGCGTAGTCGTCATTGGAACCGTTCAGGGAGATGTCCACGACATTGGAAAAAACATTGTTAAGATAATGTTGGAGGCTGCAGGCTTTAAGGTGATAGACCTAGGCCGCGACGTCCCCCTGAAGGACTTCGTTGAAACGGCTAAGCAGCAAAATGCCGACATAATCGCGATGTCAGCCCTCATGACTACAACCATGCCCGGCATGGGTAAGGTAGTTAAAATGCTTGAGGAGGATGAAAACCTTAGGAGGAGGGTTAAGGTTATGATTGGAGGAGCACCAACCTCAGAGGAATATGCTAGGAGAATTGGGGCTGACGCTTGGGGTAAGGATGCGGTAGCAGCGGTTGAGCTTGCTAAAAAATTTATGCAGGAGAAACACGTTTGAGTAGGGGGGAGACGGGTGGGAGATGACCCCGAAGAAAAGGGCTCTACTCTGTCTGACAGGTAATAAGTGGAAGGCCGATAGGGTTTCAGCCTTCGACCCCCTAACCACGGCCACAGTGGAGCAGATGGAAATTGTTAAGGCACCCTTCCCAGACGCTCATCGAAGCCCTAAACTAATGGCGAAGCTCGCTGCAGCTGCCTGGGAAATAGTAGGCTTGGAAGGCTTCAAGGTTCCCTTCGATCTGTGCGTTCAGGCTGAGGCTCTGGGAGCTGAAATCCACTATGGAGCCCTAGACATCCATCCAAGCGTTAGGAAGCCAGCCTTCAAGGAGCTTGAAGACTTTAAGATTCCTGAAAAAATCCTGGAGAAGGGCAGATTCCCGGTGGTGGAAGGCTCTGTTAAAATCTTGAGGGAGAAATATGGGGATTACCTGCCCATCTGCAGGCAGGTGGTAGGTCCCTTCACCATTGCAGGCCATGTCTTCGGCGTTGAGAAATTCTGCGCGTGGATTAAGAGGAAGGATCCTGAAGACCTTTTAGACGTGCTGCTTCAACTTGCCGATTTAAATGTTGAGGAGGCTAGGGCAGCCCTCCAAATGGGAGCCGACGTCATATGTATAGCGGATCCTACAGCTTCCTCTGACATTTTAAGCCCGCAAACCTTTAAAGAGCTCCTTGTCCCAGCTTACCAGAGGATAACCTCGAAGGTCGGTGCTCCCGTGGTGCTCCACATCTGCGGTAATGCGACTTCCTATCTCCCCTACCTGCCTGACACCGGTATCGACGCCTTCTCCTGTGATGCTCAAGTGGACATAGCCTTCGCTAAACAGGTGCTGGGTAATAGGGTTGCAGTTTGGGGGAATGTTCCAACGGTTAAGGTGCTGCTTCAAGGGACCCCTGAAGATGTTAAGCGTGCATGCATTGAATGCATCTGTAAGGGGACAGACGGCCTTATACCCTCCTGCGGAATACCTCCAAGAACGCCGATAGAAAACTTTAGGATGCTGCCTCAAGTAGCATCCTGCATGGTATACGTTTAAACTCCAAAAACCCTTTTTACCTCAAAAATAAAAAGAAAAAGAAATTTAGGGAGAACTACTTTCTCTTCTCCTTAACAAGGTCTACTAAGATTTCGGTAATATCCATCATTTTCATCTTTGAGCCTATATTGTTTATTGCGTCGGTGAAGTTTCTCCAGCAGAAGGGGCATACGCAGGCTAAGATTTCAGCTCCAGTTGACTCTGCCTCCCTTACCCTGTCAGCTGCCACTGACAGGGAGTATTCGGGATATGCTCCTCTAACCCCTCCCCCAGCTGCACAGCAGTATGAGTATTGCCTTGACCTTCTCATCTCCACAAGCTTCACTCCCGGAATGGCTTTAAGCACGTTTCTAGGCGGGTCGTAGACTTCGCAGTGGCGTCCTAGGTGGCAGGGATCATGGTAGGTTACAACTTTATCTAGGCTTCCCTCAAATTCGATTTCACCTTTCCTCAGCATCTCCTCGATTAGGTGCATGGTATGTAGGACCTTAGCGTTAAAAATGTTTCCAAGCAGGTCTTTGTAGCCTTCAGGAGGATCCTGCTGGTAGTCGCGGACTAAGGTTCGATAGCAACCTGCGCAGGTGGTTATGATAGCTTCAGCCCCATGCTTATCTAGCAGTTGCGCGTTATGTTCGGCGAATTCTTTGGCTAGGTCCCATTGCCCCGTTCTGAAGAGGGGTGAGCCGCAACACCACTCATCCTCTGAAATAGTTACGTCAACCCCCAGCTTCAGCAGAAGCCTCAGGGTTGCTAGGGCAATATTCTTCTGCCTGTAGGAGGCTGTGCAACCTACGAAGTATAGGTATTGAGCCTTCTTGGGAAGCTTATTCTTAATGTCACTTGGTATCCAGGCTGTGCGGTCGACATGCTTCTCCATGTAGGGGTTCCGCTCAACCTTTATGTGGGCGCTCCATCTGGGTATGGCTCCTGGAGGTTGAAGGCCAGCCTTTAAGGCTTCATAGCGTAGGGTTTCAATTATCCTTAAAATATAGGGTTTCACGTCGGTTTCACACATTTGCTGGCAGGCTCCACAAGTGGTGCACGTATAAAGGATGTGAATTAGGCTTTGATTAAGCTCAAGCTTCCCGCTTAGAAGCCCCTTAGCTATAGAGTTTTTGCCTCTAGACCCTAAATAGGCGTCAAACATGAACTTGTCTCCCTGAGGGCAGCTCGCGGTTGCCAGGTTTTCAGCTGGCCCATACTCATAGAAGTATTTGCAGTTGCCGCAGTGGGTGCACATGGAAATGTAGTCGTAAAGTTTGGCGAGCTCTTTGAGGTCCTTCCTAACCAGGACATGTGCCATCCTTTTTCCGCCTCCTCATCTGACCCCAAGCTTTCCAGGATTCATGATGTGGTTGGGGTCTAGCATGTCCTTAACCCGGCATATCAGGGAGATCCAGCCTGGATCCGCCTTCTTGTTCATGACACGCCAGTACTCTACTGGAGGCTTGTAAGGTATGAGGCCATAGGGCAAGCCTGCCTCCACACATTCAGTCATAGCCTTCTTAGCCCTCTCCACGGAGTCCGGATCCCTCTTATCGAAGGGAGTCATGGCTCTCAGCATGCCGTAGTGGGCTCCACGGAAGTCGGTGAACCTGACAGCTGGCGAAAGGTTGTATTTAATGTAGATTTCCTTCCATTTCTCGTAGATCATAGGCCAGTACTTGCAGGGTGTGAAGGTTCCAGGCCAGGCTAAGCCTCCGCCACAGGACTTGGAGTAGTTCTTGGTTGAGCCTACAATCCTGCTGGGAAGCTCCGTTCGGCCACGTTTGGCTTCCGGCGGATACTCGAAGTCAATAAGTTTAACACCTTTGCCTCTAAGCCTCTCAACGGTCTCCTTCCAAAGCTTACGCTTGTATTCAAGCTCCTCCTCAGACCAGCCGCTTATCACCGTGTAGCTGAACCATTCAGGCGCGTCTTTAGGCTTCTCCTGGTACGGGTAGGGGATAGGTA